>MGYG01000020.1 GCA_001801635.1 Gammaproteobacteria bacterium RIFCSPHIGHO2_12_FULL_43_28 | reverse complement strand
GTATACCTCGTTTTAGGTTTTAGTAGCCCGTATTGAGCAGAGCGAAATACGGGGTAATGCAGCTTAATATCCCCGGGTTACGCTGCGCTAACCCGGGCTACGAATCATCTCAAACAATCACGCACAGACCATGCAGCTAAAACCCTACGCCTTCCCGATGGAAAAATCCCGCAAAACCATGTATAACACCTGCTCATATTTCATACTTTATTTCAAAAAGAGCAAAGATGACGCTTTATACGGCCACGATCACACTCATCCTCATTATGGACCCCCTGGGAAACGTTCCTTTGTTCCTGTCGATCTTAAATCACGTTGAGCGTAGCAAACGCAAGCGAATCATTTTGCGCGAAACCTGTATCGCGCTCATCATCCTGACGTTCTTTTTATTTTTCGGCCAACACATCTTACAAGGCATGCATATTTCAGAACCCGCGCTGCAAATCTCGGGCGGGATTATCTTATTTTTGATCGCTATTCGTATGATCTTCCCCCATGAGGATGCTGAAAATAAAGCGCGCCAAGTGGGTGAGCCCTTCATTGTGCCGCTCGCGGTACCCCTCATCGCAGGCCCTTCCACCATGACCATGGTGATGGTCATCGCCAACCAAGCACCTTTCGAGTTACCGCTTTGGTTTTTAGCGCTCCTGATTGCCTGGTTTGTCACAACCATCGTTTTGCTCTTCGCCGACCATTTACGAAAAATGCTTGGCGAGCGTGGTTTAATTGCTATCGAACGGTTAATGGGCATGATACTCACTACGATGGCGGTGCAAATGTTTTTGACTGGTTTTGAGCACTTTTTACATGCTTAACCACTCAGCCACTTCTTTCGCGTAATAGGTCAACATTGCATCGGCGCCCGCGCGTTTAATACTGAGTAACGCCTCAAAAACAGCTGGTTTTTCATCGATAAATCCCGCGAGTGCCGCTGCCTTTAACATGGCGTATTCGCCGCTGACCTGATAAACAAACGTGGGTGCTTTAAACATTTCTTTTGCACGATACACAATATCGAGATAAGGCATACCAGGTTTTATCATCACCATATCAGCGCCCTCTGCTAAATCGAGTGCAATCTCATGCATTGCTTCATCACTATTCGCAGGATCCATTTGATACTGGTTTTTATCCGCCTTACCTAGCGCTGCTTTTGAGCCAACGGCATCGCGAAAAGGACCGTAAAAACCAGAGGCATATTTAGCGGAGTAAGCAAGAATGCGGGTATGTTTATAATGCGCCGCATCGAGTGCTTCCCGCACACGGCCAATGCGGCCATCCATCATATCGGAAGGGGCAATAACATCAGCGCCCGCCTTTGCATGCGCGCAAGCTTGCTTACAAAGTATGGCGATTGTTTCTTCATTCAATACATAGCCATTGGCATCAATGATGCCATCCTGGCCGTGTGAGGTGTAAGGATCAAGCGCGACATCGGTCATCACACCGAGTGATGGAAAAGCTTTCTTTAACGCGCGCACAGCGCGTGGCAGCAATCCTTCCGGATGGTACGCTTCTTCTGCAGTGAGGGATTTTTTACTGGCATCGATGACGGGAAAAAGCATGATCGCAGGCACGCCCAATGCCACGAGAACGCTCGCTTCTTCCAACAACAAATCAATACTAAGACGTGCAATACCCGGCATGGAAGCGATGGGTTCACGCTTATTTTCACCTTCAATGATAAACACCGGTAGAATCAGATCGTGTACGCTTAGTCGGGTTTCAGCCATGAGCTCGCGTGAAAAGCGGTCGTAGCGCATGCGACGCATACGGGTCGTTGGAAAACTGCGATTTAAAAACATAAGAAAACACCTGGTAATTTAGTATCATAATGTCATTCCACCAAAGCTCGCGGAAACGCCTGATGATACCTGAGAACACACCGATGTTAAATCGCATCGCACTTAGCACCACAGCTAGCAGCCTTAAAGAAGAAGCACGCGCACTGGCAAAAGCACTACATCTTCCCTTTGAGCAAGGGCCAATCACTGCCGATAGCCCTTATGCCTATTTCCTCTTATTAACACCGGAATATCTTGGTTTATTAAAAACGAAGGATAAAAAAGCGCTGCCCTTTTACATTGATTTTGCCTCGGCCAAATTGACTTATCGACGCCAGAAGGCGAGTTTACGCAAAGAAATGCTTGCCCGTGCCATGGGCATACACCCCAAAGAAAACCCGGTCATCGTTGATGCGACGGCAGGACTTGGGCGCGATAGCTTTATTTTGGCATCCCTTGGTTACGCCATCACCATGATAGAACAATCGCCCATTTTGGCTGCGCTTTTAAAGGATGCGCTAGACCGCGGCAAAGCGAATGCGGCCATTGCGCCCATTGTGGGGCGTATTAAGTTGATCTGTGCAAATAGTTGTGATTGGCTTAACGCAACACCTGAGGCTGACCGACCGGATATCATCACCTTAGATCCCATGTTCCCAGAACGTAAAAAGTCAGCATCTGTCAAGAAAGAGATGCTAATACTGCAGGAACTTCTGGGAAAGTGCGAAGATGAAGACACTTTATTGCAAACTGCTTTAGCTTGTGCCAAACGTCGTGTTGTGGTAAAAAGACCCAAAACGGCGGCAAGCATCGCTAAACGTGCGCCTAACTTTTCGCTAACAGGCAAAACGAGCCGATTTGATATTTACTTGAAGTAGGCATTAATGGAATACATACAACATATTTTACACATTATCCTTCATATTGACCAATTCCTGATTTCATTCATCACAGATTACGGCCAAGCGACTTACGTCATCTTATTTGCCATTATTTTCTGCGAAACCGGCCTCGTTGTGACGCCATTCCTCCCGGGTGATTCATTGTTATTTGCAGCGGGCAGTATCGCAGCACACCCCGACGCACTGCTTGATGTAAAGCTCCTATTTGTCCTGTTAACGCTTGCCTCCATTCTAGGGAATAAGGTCAATTATCTCATCGGCAGAGCATTAGGCCCTCACATTTTTTCTGCGCGCAAGTCTTGGTTACTCAACAAAAAGCATCTCGATGAAGCGCATCGCTTTTACCAGAAACATGGTGGTAAAACGATATTATTAGCCCGATTTCTCCCCATTATCCGTACCTTTGCTCCTTTTGTAGCAGGTATTGGCCAAATGCACATGGGTCGATTCGCATTTTACAACATCATCAGTGCCATCATTTGGGCTGGCAGTTTCTTATATGCCGGTTACTTCTTTGGCAGCATCCCCATCGTCAAAGATAACTTTGTCATCGTTATTTACGCTATTATCATCATTTCCCTACTCCCAGCCCTTATCGCCTATCTCAGCAAAAAGCTGCGAACTTCTTGAATTTGCGCCTAATACACATCAACTTGCGTGTAATTTTCCTTAAAATACGCTATCTTGTAGGTATCTAGACAAATGATCGCAATTCGGGCAAAATCATCCGCCCACACGCCCAAATGAGAGGCCTCACCCTTATGGATATGCGTAAAATTAAAAAGTTAATTGAGCTCCTCCAGCAAACCGGGGTAGCTGAAATTGAAATCAGAGAAGGCGAAGAGTCAGTTCGCATCACACGTGAAGTCCCGAGTGCAAAAATGCCCATGGTGTTCGCACAAGCACCGATGGCAGCACCTACCGCTCCCTCGTATGCTGCCCAGCCGATGGCGCAGGCGGAAGCAGCAAGCAAACCCCAAGAAGCACCCGCAGCAGATAAACATACCCTAAAAGCACCGATGGTCGGCACGGTCTACCTTTCTCCCTCACCAGGTTCAAAGCCCTTTATTGAGATTGGTCAAACCGTCAAACAGGGGGATGTCATATGTCTCATCGAAGCCATGAAAATGTTTAATCAAATCGAGGCTGACAAATCGGGCACGATTACCTCCAGGTTAGTCGACAACGGCACGCCGGTTGAGTTTAATCAACCTTTATTCGTGATTGAATAACAACGCGCAGAAGCGAGCCAAACCAGGTAGAAGGAAACCTCCATGTTAGAAAAAGTCCTCATTGCCAATCGCGGAGAAATCGCACTTCGGATCTTGCGCGCTTGCAAGGAACTCGGCATTAAAACCGTCGCGGCGCACTCAACCGCGGATCGAGACTTATTGCATGTACGCCTTGCCGATGAATCGGTCTGTATAGGTCCACACCCAGCCGCACAAAGCTATCTCAATATTCCAGCCATTATCAGTGCTGCTGAAATTACAGATGCCATCGGGATCCACCCAGGCTATGGCTTTCTCTCTGAAAATGCCGATTTTGCCGAACAGGTTGAAAAAAGCGGCTTTGTTTTTATCGGGCCAAAACCCGATACCATCCGTCAAATGGGTGATAAGGTCGCCGCTATCAAATGCATGAAGAAACTCAATATCCCATGCGTCCCAGGCTCAAACGACCCAGTCGGTGATGATGATACGGAAACGATTAAACTCGCGCGCGACGTTGGCTATCCGGTCATCATTAAGGCAGCGGGCGGTGGTGGCGGACGCGGTATGCGTGTCGTCCACACCGAATCACACTTAATCAACGCGATTGCCCTAACACGCAGCGAAGCAAAAGCAGCGTTCAATAACGACAAGGTTTATATCGAAAAATACCTGCAAAACCCGCGCCACATTGAAGTCCAAGTCCTGGGTGATGGCTATGGCAATGCCATTTATCTTGGTGAACGCGACTGCTCTATCCAGCGTAGACACCAAAAAATCATCGAAGAAGCGCCTGCTCCAGGCATCACCCAAAAGCAACGCGAAGAAATCGGCGAATTATGCGCAAAAGCTTGCCGTGACATGAAATATCGCGGTGCTGGCACCATGGAATTCTTATATGAAGATGGCTGCTTCTACTTTATTGAGATGAATACGCGTATCCAGGTTGAGCATCCTGTGACTGAAATGATTACCGGCATAGATCTTGTCAAAGAACAATTGCACATTGCATCCGGCAAAAAACTAACACTTAAGCAAAAAGACATTAAGATCACAGGACATGCGATCGAATGCCGAATCAATGCGGAAGATCCTCGAACCTTCACGCCTTCCCCGGGCACAATTAGCTATTTTCACGCACCCGGCGGCCCTGGCATTCGGGTTGATTCGCATATTTACGGCAGCTATAAAGTCCCGCCGTATTATGATTCGCTCATTGGCAAAATTATCGCTCACGGTGAAACCCGCGAGCTCGCCTTGGCTCGTATGCGAAGCGCACTGGATGAAACGGTCATTGAAGGAATTCGTACCAATATCCCACTGCATCAAGACATTTTGCGTGGTAACGGGTTTCAGAAGGGTATGATTAATATACATTATCTGGAAAAATGGATGAATATGTAATCACACGATGGGGTCGTGATATTTTTCCGAAAAGTGATTGATCTAACAAAGAACAAAGGATAGAATACCTGCTGTATCGTGATCAATCCCGCTCAGCGAGGGAAAATATGCCTACTACTATTTTAGAAAAACCAATATTTGAACTAGCACAAAAAAACCAGCCACTGCATGACAGTGTGCGTCAGGCCTTGGAAAACTATCTTTCCCATTTAAAAGGTGAGATACCAAGCAATTTGTATGACTTGATTTTGGCAGAAGTTGAAGCCCCTTTAATGGAAGCCGTGATGGAGTATACGAAGAATAACCAATCTCGTGCGGCTGTTGTACTCGGCTTAAGTCGTGGCACCTTGAGAAAGAAACTCAAGATGTATGGCTTGCTAGATTAGTTCTCATCAGCCATCCCCGCTCTTAAAAAGACGGGGATGGCATTCTTCTTTTTGATGCTGCGCAAAAAAACAAGTTTGCTCGCACCCTTTATGGGGACGCCCCCATCGCGTATAAGGTCCGTGCCGCAACCGCTTACGTTTTATCACGTCTGATTCGTCGGAAACGCTTTAATATCCCCGCTTCTGCTTCTGCGGGGATATTTGTTTGTGTATAATGACGAATGACTTGACCGCATTTGGCGAGCAAATGTCTTTGCTAACCCAGGAAAAGTAGCTCGAAAAACGCATTGCACGCCTGTATTCAAGCTATTTTGGCGTACGTGTTCGGGTTAACCGAACTTGTACATTTTGGCAATGGGTCAGTAAGGCTTGCGCAATGTCGGACTTAAAGGAATAAGCGATGATTGCACCACATAATCAACATGCGACGACCGAGGATTCTTTCACTCACTCAACAGAAACTTCCTTCTCGCTCTACGATATCGCGCTTAGTAAAAATCAATCGCACACCCCTGCCGCTTTTCTAGCTGGCCGCCACATCATCCACCATCCGCGTGCAGGCTTAAATCCTGTGGTTGATGCTGCTGCTTACTTATTTTCTGCCCTCGGCAAGTTGAAGCAATTACGCCATTATCATCAATTGAACGAATTACAAGCTGAACTGATCCAAGAAATTAACGCCTTTCAAGAGACGATACGAAATTACGGCTATAATGCCGAATATATTATTGTCTGCCGTTACATCATCGCAGCTACCTTCGATGACATTATTTGCAACACACCCTGGGGAGCGGAAGGGCAATGGGAACCACACTTACTACTTGAGGCACTCAATCAAGATACACAGCACCACGATAAATTTTTCTCAATATTGGAGCGTGCCATCAAAGAACCCGCGCTTTATATTGATCTCATGGAACTGATTTATATTGCACTCTCAATGGGCTATAAAGGCCAGTATCGTTCAACGGAATATAATCAATTCCAGCTTGAACAGATCACGCATAACCTCTACCAGCACATTCGAGCCTACCGCGGTAATATCAGTAAAACACTGTCACCAATGCCACTGAAAGCACCCAAAACAACGACCGAAACTATCAAACCAGAAAAAACGTCACCATTTTTTGTTTTTTTCATTACTGCTTGTGTTGTGATGATGGTTTTCGTCAGTTTGGGATATTTAATGGATCTAATTTCAAATGAAGCTTACAAAAATATCGCGCAAATTGAACATCCAATCAATCATGACAATATGGCGTAATGCCCGCTACAAAAAGATGCTCATTACGAGTGGGGTACTAGGCTCACTTGCCATTGTCATTTGGTTTGGCAGCCCTTATCTCACATGGCAAGGAAAAGCCTTATTTGCTCTCCCTGAAAAACGAATTTATGCCATCCTCTTTATTTTCTTCGCCTCACTATTAAAATTTCTACTTATCGATTTAAATCCTGGACAATCATTAGCTTACAAAGATTCAGAAACACGAAAACGACTACAGGAATTACAAAATCGCTTTCATGGTGCTCTGCAATTCCTAAGAAAAACATCCATCTCGCAACCAAATAAACTTATCACGCTCGATACACTCCCGTGGTTTTTATTGTTAGGACCAGCAAATGCCGGCAAAACCAGTCTTCTTGCCAATTCAGACGCCAATTTTATTTTACAACGACAATTTTCTAAAATAGAGGCACAACAACTACCGGCCTCTTTGCATTGCGATTGGTGGGTGACACGTGATGCTTGCATACTGGATGTACCTAGCCATTATTTCATTCCGCCACATCAAGAAACCAACGGAAACAGGAAGCGCCGCTTACAACCGCTTTTATGGCATTCTCTTCTCCGACTTATTAAAAAATATCGCGGCAGACAAGCATTAAGCGGCATTATCATTGCCCTTCCCTTGCCCGAAATCATGCTTGCACCAAACAACGATCAGTATCAATTGACGCTGCGCACGTTATTTAAGCGCTTACAAGAATTACAAAAAGCATTCCCACCAGTAACCACGTGTCATCTCATGATCACAAAGTGTGATTTATTACCGGGGTTTATGCCATTCTTCGCAGAATCAAGCGCTGAAGAAACCATTCAGCCATGGGGCATTACCCTGCCAAAAGCAAAAAGTGGCGAAAATGCAGTCGATATTTTTATTAAACAATTCGATATGCTCGTAAAACGACTCAATCAACAACTCATTTTTCGCCTGCATCAAGAACGTAATCCGATCACGCGTCCATACATTAAAGATTTTCCTCTGCAAATCGAAGCACTTAAGGAAAATGTGGAAGCATTCATCAAAAAATTTAGCAGTATTAATTTCTCACTTTGCGTACAACGCGTGTACTTAACCAGCGCCACACAACCAAGTGATAAACAAAAAGATGGTAGTATTAATGAATCGATCAATGCCGGCGAGAAGACGCTACAACTCTTCAAGGCACCAAAATCGTCATCAAGGCCCTTTTTCATTAAGCACATTATCACACAGGGAATTGCAAATTCAAAAATTGCTTACCCGGAACGAAATCGCGGCGATATAATAAAACGTACCTCTCTTTATGCAGCCTCTATTACAACCATTACAATCACCGCTATCTTTTTCGGACAAGATTTTGAGCGCGGCGTCAAAAAAGCTTATTCAATCCAAAATGAACTCTCACAGTATCAAATTGCTATTCAGCAATCGAGCGATGCAAATGATTCCCTCAAAAAAACCTTAAATCTTCTCAATTCGTTACAACCAAATTCGATTAAGCTTAATTTCGACGTCACGTTGGCGACTCTCATTCACTTCTATTCTAATAAAGCACAACAAAAATCAGATCTGGTTTATCAGCAAGCATTACAAGCCGTATTATTACCTGAAGTTAGCAATTACTTGCGTGATACGCTCAAAAGAAATATCAATCAAAATGGTGAATCTGTTTACGCATTATTGAAAGCTTATCTTGCGTTAGCTAATACTTCCGGCAGCGAAAATGACTATTTGCTCTACACAATACAACAGTTACTGCCGACCACGTTTGCGCAGGAGGATAAAATTAATTTGATAAGACATTTTAAACTTGCATTAAGGCAGCCAAGACAAACCATTGCGCTTGATACTAATTTAATTGAAAAAACACGAAACTATTTAAATGCAACACCAAGTCTGAAACTGGCATTCATCATCTTAAAAAATATTGATGATAATAGTCGAAACACAGTTATTAATCTTGGAACGACCGATGCCAGTCATCACACGTTTAGCAGCAATCAGACGAATAATGAAATACCCATCATGTTTACTGCTAAAGCACTCAATAAAATATTGACGCTTGATACTGCAAAAGCTGCGCAGGAAGCGATTCGGGGTAATGCCATCATAGGTGATTTGTCATCCAATAATCTCGCCGGTGACCAAGTCGCTGAACTCGCGGAGCAATTACGGCTTAGTTATCTTAATAACTACATTGAGATTTGGGAAAATATGCTGGCTAACATCAACATTGCAACGCCGACTAATCTTGCTCAGGTAGATGCCATGATGATGGATTTAATCAGCAATGATTCGCCGTTATTACAATTATTAGAAACGGTGCATCGAAATACCTATTTTGATGTCATCACGTCCTTAAGCCCAAAACTAAACTCACTCGATATCTTACTGGATAAAACCAATAATAACGATGCCTTGTTGTATCAACTTTTTGTGAGCCTGCGATCTACTCACCGCTATTTGCTACCCATATTAACTGCACAAAATCAACCAAAGACAGCATTTGATATTGTGTCTGATACATTAAAGAATACAGACATGCAAAACGAACTTGCTCAACTTCGTGTGATAGCCGATAGGTCCCCTGAGCCGATCAAAGCCTGGCTCACCAGTATTAATGACCAAACCTGGCAATTACTCTTACAAGATGCTTCACACTATCTTAATACGGCATGGCAAACTGACGTGATGCGCGACTACAAAGCGAAAATCGAAAATCAATATCCATTCACGGCCAATACCAATGCTCAATCTGAAGTGGAATTACAAAATTTCGTCCAATTTTTTGGGAATACCGGAACATTAATTACCTTCTACAATAAATACCTGCAATCCTTTATTGATACAAGTGCAGAGGATTGGCAGTGGAAAACTATTAATAACGCCAAACTCCCCTTCTCCGATGCGACGCTAAAGCAATTACAGCACGCTATGCGCATCAATCAAACTTTTTTCCCGAATGGCGACAATAAATTATTAGTACAATTTGCGATACAACCCTACAAAATTGATAAATTCATCAAGGAAATAAAACTTAACATCAATGAAAAGCAAATTGTTGACAATAAAGCATCAGATCCCTTCGCACACCGAATTACATGGCCTAACAATGAACGTTTGAAGGATACAACCCTACAATTATCACTCAAAAACAACAAAATAATCACTAAACGATATCCTGGTAATTGGGGCTGGTTTAAGCTGGTCACCCAATCATTTGAAAATGCGATCACTCGAAAACAAGCCGTGATTAACTTTACCCTTGATAACCACTCGGCTAAGTATTTATTATTCACGGAGGGTAAAAGCAATCCGTTTTTATCGTTAAATATGCATAACTTCCAACTATCAGAACAACTATAGCCCACTCTGGAGTTTATATGCTACAACAGAAATATATTGATTATCACGATGGCGAACATTTGCTTGAAGCTTACATGGCCTTTGATGATAGAACCACAACTCCCAAACCTGCCGTCATTGTGGTACACGATTGGTCTGGTAAAAATGAATTCGCGCGCAAAAAGGCGGACGAATTAGCCGAACTAGGTTATATCGGATTTGCGTGCGATATGTTTGGTAAAGGCGTACTTGGCACAACGAAAGAAGAAAAATCGGCACTGATTCAACCCTTATTACAAGATAGACAACGTCTGCAACAACGCATGCTAGCGGCAGTAAACACGCTTTTAGAATTCAATCAGGTCGATAAAGAAAAAATAGGGGCGATTGGTTTTTGCTTTGGTGGTTTATGCGTGCTTGATTTAGCACGCACTGGTACAGACATAAAAGGGGTAGTGAGCTTCCATGGTCTATTTTCACCGCCAGAAAATCATAAACATCAGCTAATCAAAGCGAAGGTGCTCGCATTGCACGGCTATGATGATCCCATGGGAACGCCCGATCAAGTGATGTCCTTTGCAACTGAAATGACAAAAGCAAAAGCAGATTGGCAAATTCACATGTATGGTAACACTATGCATGCTTTCACCAACCCGGAAGCAAATGATCCTAGCTTTGGCACCGTGTATGATAAAAAAGCCGATATTCGCTCATGGATTGCAATGAAGGATTTTTTTGGTGAAGTTTTTAAGTAAATTTCTCTGTACATGACAAAAAATACATACTAGCCATTCACCCTTCGAGACGGCGCAAAAAACGCGCCTCTGAGTGCGAACGGCCAGTTAATGCGCATATTTAGAACCCGTTCGTGCTGAGGAGGCGCGTTTTTTGCGCCGTCTCGAAGCATGAACGGGCAATTTTAAATTTTGTCGTGTACAGAGAGTAAATTTATAGCGTTCTGATAACGCCACCAATCATTTCTTACTCTGCCTCCCCAAAAACCACGAGGGCACATCATCCTCACTCGGGTCCCTACTCAAGTTTTCCTCGGTTTGACTTGATTCCTTGGGCTTATTTTTGGAACTCCATACCATTTCACGCGCATCTTTCACCGTGCCGCCAAGCTTTTTGAGAATATTCCCTGCTTTGAAAAATAGCTGCTGCGATGTGTCTCGTGATGAAAATATATTTTTAAGACACGTCCCTTCCTCATTATGACAAAGCAATGCTTTCTCTGAAATAAAGCGTGTAAATGCGGGGCGCTGATTTGGATTCAGGTTTTTCTCAAAATGATGAATGAGTTCCTCAATACGAAAGGCGGAAACATATAAATCGATGCCATTTAATTGCAACAACTCACTTAATTCATCAATCGTTGCGGGCACACTTAATGGCCTGGCAAAATGTAATTGAAATATATCGCGCAACCAAAGCTGCTCTGCGAGTTTCTTCCAATCATAAAATAGGCTTAGCGCGATAATAAATAATTTTCTGTCATCAACGTAGCGCAAATTAACGGTAAAAATGACATTATCACTTTCCATACTGGATCGATATACCATTTTTGGACGATGTAATTCAATGCCTTTCAAGGTTGTCCTTAAAACTGCATTTGCCACATTTTTACTAAGCATTGGCTGCATTAGATTGCAAAATTTCTCAAACTGAGCGCTATCAATTTTACGCATATTATCTGAGATTGGATCTTTCTCTTTGTTAGGTATATTAAGCTTCAATCTCAGCTCATCTTGTTTATAAAACAAAAATTTTAAATATTCCAAAAATCCAGTGCGATATTTCATTTCATCAAGATTAAAATTAGGATTATCACAATACGTCTTTACATATTCTTTCGTCTTGCTTATTTGTTCATTAATTAATTTTAACCGGTCATTCATATCCAGAATCACCTTATAACTCCAATCCGTTTTGGCAACCTGAGGTTGGATATTAATATGGTGCGTTGGAAATGCAAGTGCGAATTTTTCATTAGGATTTCGCATCAATTTAATGCGATGATTCAAATAGGCTTCTAGAAATACAATTTGTTCTTTTAATTCTTGTTCACTTGGATGATTTGGATCTTTTGTTCCGCACTTTTCATCATAGGACTCTCTTACATAAGTTACCTTTTTTAGTTTTTCATATTCACCAATGATGTAATTAATATCATCGAGTGTTAATGACCGAAGCCAGTCTTCAAAACCATCAAATAATGTCACCGAATAAGCAGCGCCCGCAAGGTTCTCAACCATTGCTTGTGTTACTTTTTCAGCAGCGGTTATTAAATTTTCCTTTTTAATATCGCTAATACTAAACTCAAGCATTGGAATATCATCATCTGGTAAAGCAATAGCAAGGTGTGAGCGCACTTCCCTTGTTTTAACTGCTTGTGAAAATGTGTTATACATCGCTTCAATGAGATGAGAAATATATTGTACTTCTTTTCTTTCGGTAATACCCCATAACATATGATTCATTTCGGTTCTTGAATCAATCTTTACTGCCAGCGTGCCAGGATTTGCGCCAAGATCCGTAAAATCATAACCCTTAGGTAAAAATTGTCTTCTATCAAAAATCCACAGTGGCAAGTTCTCAAGCAAACCACCATCGACATAGTCGCGGCCTTTATAGGTCACTTGTTTAAAGAAAAATGGAACAGAGCCAGATATTCGAACCGCAAGTGCGAGCGGCATATCAGGTTCGGTTTCGCAGCTGAATACTTCACATTCAGGAATTGAAAGCGAAATATTCGTGCCAGTGACATACAATGCTTTAAATTTACTATTGCCATCCCTGTTCTTAGTTTTTTCAATGGCTTCTGCGAGGTCTTTAAACGTTGCATCACGCTTACCAAGCTTTTTTTCTACTATACCTTCCAACCACTCCAGGAATTTATTGCCAGAGGTCAGATAAGTTTTTTTGCCCGTTAATAACGACCATGCTTGTTTACCCTTTACCAGGAAATCAGGTGTTATTGGCCAACTATTTTCTTTTTCAAGGAATGATTCAATATTTAATCCATTCAATAACTGACTGATTTCATCGGGCTCGTAACCGAGTGCGACAACAAGCGCCGCAATTGCACCAGCCGAACTACCAGCGACGTGTTTTACTTCTTCTAATAACCCGTAACGCTCAAAGACTTTCGCAAAACCAGCATAAGCAAGACCTTTGACACCGCCACCTTTAAACACAAGACCATTAATCAGCGGGAGAAGAATTTGGGTAATTATTTTCCCTGACTTTTGATCAAGCATAGCATTCGGTCTATATGTCGGCATCCATCACTGTCCGTCGTTACCTAATTTTATTGTAACTGCTCGCTCGTCATTGCGAGGCTTAAGAGCGTTTAGCCGAAGCAATCCACTAATAACTGGATTGCCACGCCCGCAAAAAGCGCGGGCTCGCAATGACGGATAAGCAGTTACTTATTATTTTGATAAACTCTTAACATCGGGGTTCCGTGAGTAAGCATCTAAAATTTCTTCCAGGAATTGATCAACCACACTTAAGTTTGATCCTTCTTCTATCACACCTTCTTTTTCTTTTAATTGCGCAAGGCGTTTTTCGATTAATGATTTAATCGAGCCAGAGGGAAATAGATTTGCCAGTAAGCGTCTTGCTTCTTTAGGCCCTAAGCGCTCATATAATCGATTTCTTAAACGTGCATCTTCTGCGGTCGTACTAAATGCCCACAATTCAATGGGCCCTAAGGTATTCGTCAATAATTGCGTATTCATGCCCGATTTTGTGGCAAATTGAGCAAGAAAGGTAGCGCCGCCCTCGCGCGGACCATGCACACGCGTCTTTAAGGCAATGCGCGCTGTTTCTGATAAGCCGAAAATCTCGGTAGAGCGCTTGATAGCTTGCTCGGGGCCCGCATCCATAATAAAAACAGAAGTCGCAAATTCGACCATCACAGGATCGAAATCATCCAGCGATTGGGAAATGAGGGCAATTTGCACATTCCATTTTCGTCCTTCACGCATATCAATGATAACTTGATCACGCACCGCGCGCGCCTTAGAGGTGCGGTGGAATTCATCATAAACAATCCGTTTAGCGTCTTCACGAATTTCAACAATGCGCTCACGATGATATTCACGATACGCATCGGGAATATCACCCAACGCATCTTCGGTGAGATAATAGTGACGTGCTAACGTATAACGCGCAAGCATATACATGACCGCTGTCTGGCGCTCTGCCGCATCGCCGCCACTCTTTGCAACTTCATCCAAATCGAGTGAAACAACGCGTGCATCACCAATATCAAACTTGGTCACACTTGATAAAATAGGATATTCACGCACAGCACTTGATATCATGCGGCTAAATGCTTGGATGAGCGGCTCACCCGTTGGTGCGCGCACCTGGCCATATAAATCTTCAATCACCTGGGTACGGCAAATCGCCGCACCATCTGATAAAAGCGGCATCGCGTAACGTTGCGCAAGCAAGGCTTGATGATGGAATCCCGCTAAAAAGAGCGCATCGGTGACTTCCCACCACGTCGTTCTATCGTCAAAAACAAAACCAATTTCTGAAAGAATATCGTCAACCAGCGGCTCAATTCCTTGGGTAAACGGATGCGGCTTACCATCATCCGCCATGTATTTATACATTTCATCAACCACTAACCCAGCCATATCTGATACGCCGTCATACGGCCGCTCAGCGCCAAGCGGGGTTGAAAGCAAGGTGATAAAGTTAACCAGGAAGCTACGTTCTTGCGGGGATGGATAACGGCAGCCTAACTGTGTATCAAACGGATTCACGGAATAATCTGGCGTCATGCGCAAGCGATGATAAGCAACCAAATGCTTATGTTCTGCTGGTAGCGCTTCTTTCAACAGTGAAATTAATCCGCTACTGGATGGCCCAATATCAACAATCGCAATACGCGGCAAGCGCACAATACCGCCCGAAAGACAGAGCGCAAGATTAATTGCATTCGATAAAACCGACTTACCCGAACCGGGGCGCGCGTACATGAGATCAATCCAGGTGGTTTGTTGCGCCGAGCCTGGTTGATACGGCCACGGCTTTCCATCCGGTGAGCGTAATAATAAAGCGCCGTACTCCCAAGCAGAGGCCGGACGTGTGAAAGGTAGCATATAAACAACATCGGTCAGTGGTGCCACCGAGGGAGTGGCCACACTGTTCGCACTAAAAGCAAGTAAACTAGATGCAACGCCAGCAAACACATCGCCTGACACTTCGGTCACTTCACACGTTCCCCACC
>MGYG01000019.1:9022-10936 GCA_001801635.1 Gammaproteobacteria bacterium RIFCSPHIGHO2_12_FULL_43_28 | reverse complement strand
TTATCTGGTGTTCCACAAGGGCAGCCAGTAGCACAACAATCCGTTGGCACTGCTCAAGATGAGGGGCTGAATTACGCGGTTGTTTCCGTTTCCCAGATCAGTTACAAGTGGAACGCTGTGTTAGGATCGGGAACTAATCTGTATCAAGTTTCCATTGGCGATATTTTACCGCCTGATCGCTCTAAAGTTGTTTCGATTGATAAGACCGGTGTTGTATTAGAAAAAGATGGTAAGCGAAGAAAAATGTCGCTGGTGCCGATTATTTAGCGTATTTGGTGGATTGTACATTAGCTCAATATATGCCGCAGGAGGCTCGTCGTTGCGAGGCTGCGAAGCGTTTAGCCGAAGCAATCCAAGAGGCAGTCGAAAACTGGATTGCCACGCCCGCAAAAAACGCGGGCTCGCAATGACGAGTGAGAAGTTACAATCCACCCTTCTGTACTTGCTAATCCCTCGCATTCGTACGCCACTTGCCTTCGGCATTCATCGCATAATTTACCCAAACGGTATCCACATTGCGCTCACTCGCGGCATTCTTCACGGCATTCATTTGCGCACCATTAATGGGCGCAGCAAAATGCCAATCGCTGCCCGCCACAAATTGACAGAAGCGTTCGCCTTCTTGCCATGTTCCCGTCATGCGGACGACCTTAAAGGCACGCGATAATTCATCCTGGCACGCATAGGCACGAATGGTTTGATCACAGTCGATGTTTTGAAAGCCTTCGCTGTCTTTATAAATGGCGCAACGCCCGCCTTCTTGCCGTGGATAATCAGGCGCCCAACTCCAAATAGCAGCGGCCAGGCGTGGATCATCTGGCGTTAGCATATCGAGTGCAGGCCAATTGATGCCACAGCGTAATAATTCGGGCATATCCATGGGGTTAATAGGCTTATGCTTTTTATCTGGATTACTTTGTATTGTTCTATCGTCCCAAACGCGCCATAAACTGGTATGCAGCGGATCAATGTTAAACGTCGTTGATATACCGCAATCTGGATAGGGCGTGAAATTTTCGAATAAGGTATCAATTAAGGTGAAAGGATAATGGGGCACATCGCCGGTGCCTGCAAACACATCGTCATTCCAGATTTCTTTATATTTATCTTCTTCTTCGTAAGTGGGACCACTACAGCCTTTTGTAATAATCAGTAATTGTTTGCCTGCGTTTAACACGTCATTTTTTGTTAGCGTCCTCGGAAGACTGATGCAGGCTGTGGTAAGTGAGCCATCTGGTTTACGCGTATTACTTGCTTTATAAATATAGTCACCCAAGTAGGTTTTTAGTGAATGTGCAAGACGCGGCTCATGTCTTGACAGCATGCGTTCAATGTAAAGTAAAACGATTTCATTCGGATTTTTTTCCAGCCAATCACGAATTTCTGCCAAACCTTCTTCAATTGGCCGATCATACAAACCGCAGCCTTTGTTTTCAGCATTGCCATGACACAGCAAAATTTCTTGTGAACCGCTTGCGGTAAATGTGTAGTGTGCGTCTAATTCAATGCTGCGAACACCCGCTTCAAGTTGATCATAAAGCGAAATGAGTTGATTCGGATTGAGATAGCGCACCTCTGGAATGCTATAAATTTTCGAATTATACGAATTGTGTGTGGCAAGAAAGGTGACTTCATTCATGGGTGCGGCTAAATCAATCTCACGTTGTAATTGTAACGTCGATTTGATCCACGAGTCACTTAATGCCGTTTTTGGTAACGTCACTTGGTTTGCGAAGGTGGTGGCATGCATACCACAGAAAATAAGCGCGCTAATCAATGAAAGTTTTTTTGCAGGTAGAAACATAACTAAAATCCTTTTAGTAAAACGGTGTCAAGTTCTGACAAAAGGAGAACATTCATCAAACTGTGTCATGCCAGCGTGCTTTTAGCTGGCACCCAGAATGAACCTGAGAA
>MGYG01000019.1:0-8996 GCA_001801635.1 Gammaproteobacteria bacterium RIFCSPHIGHO2_12_FULL_43_28 | reverse complement strand
CTGGCATGACACGGTTCCATAAACACTCTCGACAAAAGACAAATTAATTTTTTTGTCTTTTGTCCGGACTTGACCCCTTGTCCTAGAAACTAAAAACACCAGAATAAACAGTCGTTGCAGGACCAGATAAAATAATCGGTTTATTGATATCATCCCATTCAACATGCAATCGACCATATTGATAATCAACATCAACAGACTGTTGTAGTAATCCTGTCGTAATGCCAGCTGCAACGGCAGCACAAGCATTACTTCCGCATGCATGCGTGATGCCAGCACCTCTTTCATAAGTGCGTAATTCAATGTGGTGTGGATTGATTATCCGCATGAAACCAACATTTATCCCCGCAGAAAAATGTTGGTGTGTTGAAATTTCTTTACCGTGCTTTGCTACCGTCAGCCTATCAATAACATCAGTATGGATAATCGCATGAGGGTTGCCCATGGAAACCACGTGGAGAGCAATTTTAGTGGTTGAGGATGGCAGACTGAGCAGCGTTTTATTTGATTCAATGCATGGTACGCCCATGCTTACAGCGATATGATCATTATTTTTAATGGTTATTTTGAAGATGCCCGCTTTCGTTTCAATGCTTACCTTCGCAGCATGATGTAAACCTTCTTCACGTAGATAACGCGCAACACAACGTAACCCGTTGCCGCATTGTTCTGCTTCACTGCCATCAGTATTAAAAATTCGACAAAAGAAATCCGCCTGTTTTGACGGCTCGATTAAAAGTAGTTGATCAAAGCCAATGCCAAAATGCCTATCTCCCAGTTGTTTGATAGGCAGTGTGGCAAGATCAATCGCTTGATGTATCGTATTCATGACAACAAAATCGTTGCCTAAGCCGTGCATTTTGGAAAAGTGTATACGATTAGCTGCTTGCTTTGTCATGCGTCACCATCGTTTGGTTATTACTTTGTTCAGGTAAATACAGTTTGCCTGATTGTCCGCACGCTGTCAGGAATGAGGTCAAGAGGCACACGATTATTAGTTTGGGTAATAAAGTTTTCATGCTTTTCTCTGCGATGCCTTATAACGACGAATCAATCCTTCAGTCGCACAATCGAGTTGTGTCGTTGCTTTTGTTAGCTGAAGTTCATTTAAAATCGCAGGCAGTAATTGCTTGCCTAATTCAACGCCCCATTGGTCGAAGGAATTGATATTCCAAATCGCACCTTGAACAAAAATTTTATGTTCATAGAGTGCAAGCAGTGCGCCCAAATTTTTTGGACTAAGTCTATCAAGGAACAAAACATTGCTCGGACGATTACCAGGGATCACACGATGCGGGGCAATTTGTTTTGCCTTATCGTCAGCAGGGTTTGCTGCTATTAACTCTGCATACGCTTCATCATACGTTTTACCATGCATTAATGCTTGTGCCTGACTGAGGCCGCTTGCGATCAAAATATCATGGTGGACATCAGGGAATTCATTGCCAATGAGGATGAAATCAACAGGAACAAGATGCGGTCCTTGATGTAATAATTGATGATAAGCATGTTGCCCGTTGCAACCTTCTTCACCGAAAATAATCGGGCTTGTCGTGTACGGCAATAGATTGCCGGAGAGGTCATTACGTTTGCCATTACTTTCCATTTCTGCTTGTTGCAGGTAGTCCACCAGATGACGCAGCCGATGTGAGTAAGGTGCGATTGCATGGGCATTCGCAGCAAAAAAGTTGTTGTACCAAATGGAGAGTAACGCCAGTAACACAGGGATATTTTGCTTAAAATCAGCGTGCTTGAAATGTAAATCCATCTCGTGCGCGCCCGCCAGAAAATCAGCAAACTGCTGGTTGCCTATCATCAATCGCAGCGGCAACCCGATGGCCGACCAAATGGAATAGCGTCCGCCTACCCATTCCCAAAGGGGGAAGCAGTTTGCAGCAGGTATCCCAAAAGCAACCGCCTTTTTGGGGGCTGCGGTGACTGCGACAAAATGGTGTGCTAGCGCAGCTGTGCCTACCTTCCCTTTCATCCAGGCGACAATCGTGTTCGCGTTTGTCAGGGTTTCAATAGTATTAAATGATTTGGAAGATATGATAAAGAGCGTGGTCTCAGGATCAATGCGCTTTAGCGCATCATCGAGATTGGCCTTATCAACCGTCGAAACAAATTCGAACTGAAGGTCTGTGACAGCGTAGGGTGATAAGGCATGGGTTGCCATCATGGGCCCAAGATGCGAACCGCCAATACCAATATTAACGATGGATTTGATGGGCTTGCCTGTCGCTCCTTTCCACGACTTTGTATGGATTTTCGCAACGAATTCCTCGGCTTGCGTTTGTGCGCGCTTGATCGCCGGGATGATATTTTCATCGTTAACCAAGAGCGATGTTGCTTTTCCATCGCGTAAGGCCGTGTGTAATGCGGGGCGATTTTCGGTGATATTAATTGGTTTACCCGAAAAAAGGGCGGCGATTTTAGCGGGCAGTTGCACGGCATCTGCAAGTTGGCAAAGGAGCTCCAGGGTTTTTTCATCAATGCGATTTCGGGAATAATCGAGAAAAATGCCGTCGGCCGCGATGGAAAAACGGTCAAACCGGTCATGGTCTCGTAGGAACCAATCACGCATGTGTTGCGGTGCGATTATCTTTTGGTGGTCAAGTAAGGCTTGCCACAGAGGTTGTTGAATAAGCGTTGTCATGGGATACACTTTATATTTAGTTGGGCGTATTATATGATACCATGTGACGGTTATGAAAGAGTTGGCAGTGATATATGACGAAATGATTTCGTCATAAAAAGCAATTATAGCTCGAGGGCAGTCATGGAAGACTTATTCCAACGTCTTGAAAAGCAAATCAAAAAGTTAATTGATCAGTCAGATCAGCTGAAACAGACAAACCACCAATTACACCAGGGCAAATCAACCTTAGTGCGCGAAAAAGAGCGCTTATTGCTGAAGCAGAAAAAAGCGGCTCTGCAAATTCAATCTCTTTTATCTAAATTAAAGTCAATTGAGCATTTAACATGACAGATAAAATCATTCACACCACCGTAGACATACTCGGGAAACCCTATCCAATACGCTGCCAAGAATCCGAAGTAACGTACCTGCAAGAAGCAGCCTCGTACTTGAATAACAAAATGCTAGATATTAAAGAATCGGGGAAAGTCATTAATTTGGAACGAATCGCCATCATGGCGGCACTGAATATGGCTTATGAATACCTTGAAATGAAAGACAATAAATCTGGTCTAATGAGTAAAATTAATCAACGTCTCAGTCAGTTGCAAGAGAAGATTGATTCGGCGATTAATCAGTCTAAACAAACTGAATTTATTTATTCAGCCGAATAAATGACAGATATTCGATTGACGAAAAGCAAACTCAGGCAACGGTATATCGAGATACGCAGCAAGGTTGATAAGGCCTATCGTGAGAAAGCGTCAAATGCCGCCGCAGCCATTTTAACGAGACAATCATTTTTTCAAAGAAGTCAGCATATTGCCTGTTATTTACCATTTAAAAAAGAATTTGATTCCTGGCCGATTATTGAGGCTATTTGGCGCGCAAAAAAAAATTGTTATTTACCCGTGCTGCAAGAAGATAAAAGTCTTTGGTTTATTCGTTATGTAAAAAATGATGCATTAAAGCAAAATCAATTTGCGATCTTTGAGCCTGTCGATCACTCAAATAAATTATCCGCTGACGAATTAGATATGGTGCTTGCGCCCTTAGTTGCATTTGATAGTAGTGGACAACGGCTGGGAACGGGCGGCGGTTATTACGATAGAACATTTTGTAATTTGGATGTAACAAATAAAAAACCGCTTATGATTGGTCTTGCGTATCAAGCACAAGAAGCTGAAAGTATACCGCATGAACCATGGGACATTAAATTGGATGGTGTTATTACAGAGCAAGGTTTTACCGGCTTTCAATTATTCTAAGATTCAATCAATCCCGTCAATTCACGAATCGTGATAAAGAACATGGTGTAATCGGTATCAGTGCTGCTGTGAAGCATTGCCAATAACTTATCCCATCGTAATAATGCGCGGCCGTTTTTATCTATCCAATGTTGAATGAGTTTTTTTGTATCCGGTTCTTTTTTATCTTGTTTCATGATGGCAACTGTCAATGCACGTTGTGCGATATCCAATTCATCACGTAACGTTAAACGCGCCAGGGTATTCCAGTGCCCCCCTCGTGTATCATTTGCGATTTGATCACGAAACCAAAGTAAGTTAATGTGTTCACCTGCAGCGAAATAGACTTTAGCTGTTTTAATAAGATCAAACTCGTGCTTTGTGGCGACTTCAACAATATTAAGCGATGTATAAATTGCTCGATACGTAGCGATACGTGTGGCCATTTCTCTTGAAAGCCCGGCTTTTAAAAAGCGTTCAACCAATGTATCCAAGTACTCCTTGGTATGGCCTGCCATTAAATCAGGAATAATTTTTTCAATCTTCTTGATGCGTTCCCTGTAATGTTCAATAAAAGATTCAAGACTGCCTTTCAAGCGATTACTGCGTAAAAACCATCTCGTTGAGATATTAATCAATTGCCGAATATTAAATAGCATGTCATATTGTTCGGCCATAGGGAGTTTAAAATTTAGCGATTCAATCAGTTGCTGCACTTCATGCGTCCCAAAAATATTCGCAGCGACTGCATGGGCACGAATAATTTCATCGATACTTGCTCCTGTTTCCATTTGTAATCGATAAGCAAAGGTAATGCCCATTTGATTAACAATATGATTACTCAATTGGGTGGCGATAATTTCTTTATGCAAGCGATGTTTGCGCATGATAGGGAAATATTTTATACGAATAGCGGCGGGAAAAGCGGTTTCAAGTAATTGTGATAAATAAGCGTCATTTGTTAAATCGGTTTTTAGTATTTCTTGTTTGATATGAATTTTGGTATAGGCAAGCAATACGGCAAGCTCTGGTCTGGTGAGCCCTTCATCGGCTGCTTTTCGTTCCGCTAATTTTTTATCATCGGGAATATTTTCTATTTTCCGATTGAAAACACCAAGGGCTTCCAATTCTTTGATATAACTTGTATAAAGTCCCATGTTTGGACGCGTGTGAAAAGAGGAGTAACTCATCACAAGGGCTTGTTGATAATTATCCTGAAGCACCAATTTCGCAATTTCATCTGTTAGCGAAGCAAGTAAGGTATTGCGTTTGCTCTGTGATAATTTACCCGCACTCATTTCAAGATTAAGTAATATTTTAAGATTCACTTCATGATCAGAACAATCGACACCAGCAGAATTATCGATGAAATCTGTATTTATCAATCCACCAGTTAGTGCATATTCAATGCGGCCTTGTTGTGTGAAGCCAAGATTGCCGCCTTCACCAACTACTTTGCAACGTAATTCATTACCATCAACACGACAGTAATCATTCGTTTTGTCACCAACCTCCGCATGATTTTCATGGCTTGCTTTCACGTACGTGCCAATGCCGCCATTAAATAAGAGATCGACTGGTGCGCGCAAAATAGCACAAATTAATTCATTTGGCGGAAGTGTATTATCAGTAACGTTGAGTGCATTTTTGATTTCTGTCGTGAGTTTGACTGATTTTAAGGCGCGGCTAAAAACACCGCCGCCTTTTGAAATTAATTTTTTATTGTAATCATCCCAGGAGGAAGCGGGCAAATTAAAAAGTCGTTTACGTTCTTGATAAGCAACGCCAGGATCAGGCGTGGGATCAATAAAAATATGTCGATGATCAAAGGCGGCGATTAATTTTATATGGTTGGTATATAGCATGCCATTACCAAACACATCACCACTCATATCACCAATGCCAATCACGGTAATCGTTTCGCGCGTTACATCGACATTTAATTCGCAAAAGTGACGCTTAATGGATTCCCACGCACCACGTGCAGTGATCCCCATTTTTTTATGATCATAACCGGTCGATCCGCCTGATGCAAACGCATCATCCAGCCAAAATTCATATTCTTTTGCGATACTATTCGCGATATCAGAAAAGGTTGATGTGCCTTTGTCTGCTGCAACGACAAGATAAGGATCAAATTCATCATGACAGTAGACTGCTTCTGGCCGGATTGATTTTCCATCTTTAATATTATCAGTAATATCAAGCAAGCCGCGAATAAACGATTGGTACACATGAATAACCTGTGCTTGCAATTCTTCACGTGTTAATTGCCGAGTCACATTTTTTAAAACAAAACCACCTTTTGCGCCTGATGGCACGATAACAGCATTTTTTACTTTTTGTGCTTTCATTAATCCAAGAATTTCTGTGCGAAAATCTTCAACCCGATCTGACCAGCGTATGCCGCCACGCGCGACTTTTTCGCTGCGTAGATGAATAGCTTCAAAATAAGGCGCATAAACAAAGGTTTCATAGGTGGGTATTGGTTTTGGTAATTCAGGAATTTGCGCTGATGCGAGCTTGATTGATAAATATTTTTTACGTTCACCGTTTTTATCAAGTTGAAAATAGTTCGTTCGCTGCGTTGCATTAATTAAATCAAGCAACCGGCATAGGATGCGGTCTTCATCGAGGCTCGTGACGGATTCCAATGCAAGATGAATTTTTTCTTCGATCTCGCTATATTTTGCACGGGCCTTGTCTGTCAGCGTGGGATCGTTGCGTAGCTTGAATAATTCAACCAATTGTTTTGCAATGGTTGGATGATTTGCAAGCGCTTTTTCAATGTAGGTTTGACTAAACCGAAACCCAATTTGATGTAAGTATTTTGCATAGGCTCGCAAAATGAGAATGTCATGCCAGGCAAGTGATGCACCAAGGACCAATTTATTAAATCCATCATTTTCGGCATTGCCTGAATAGATATTAATGAATGCTGCCTGGAATAATGCTTTCACTTCATCGATATTAAATGTTTTATCATAAACCACGGCAAAATCACTAATCCAGATCTGCTTATCATTTTCAATGGTAACTTTATGTGGTCTTTCATTATAGGTTCTTAAATCAAAATTTTCTAAGGTAGGTAAAATATCAGAGAGTGGAATAGGTTTTTGCCACTGATAAAGCCGCAAGTGAAGATGGTATTCGCGTTCGGGTGTCAAATAAAAATGTATGCTCAGGTTATTTTGTGCAGATAATTTCTCGAGATGCTTGATATCTTCGATCGCGATTGCAGTGGGATATTCATCTTTATAACCAGCAGGGAAGGCATCAATATATTTTTTGCTAAGGTGAGCACCTTTTTTCTGCCCGTATTGTAGAGTGAGTTGAGATTGGAATTTCTCTTTCCACGTCATTGCCATGATAAGCTTCCTTGCTATCGTTGCGCATATTAAAAGAATATACGCTTCATCATGTGCTTAGACAACTAGGCTAGGAGAGGTGAGATGCCGCGCATTACAATTTTCGCCAATCATCTGAATCGATGATTCGGCCTTGTCGTTTTGGCTTCGCCGGTTTTTTAGGTGGGAAAAATCGGTTACGTAACGAGGTGACTATAAATAATAATAGACCAACCAGGGCACCAATCAGGAAGAGGTAGGAAAGCAAAATGATGCCAAAAGCGAAAGCGACGAGTGCAATACCGATGAAGAAAAAAGGTGCCAATCGGTTAAGCAGCTTTTGCATGGGGGTCAAAACCCCGCCCAAAATGACTTGTCAGCGGAGGGTTCTTCCGGTTTGTCACGTCGTTCATAAACTCGTTTATACTTATCCAGTTCCATGCGTTGTGAGCGTGATAATTTAGGATGCCTTTTATCAAAATCCATTAGGAAATCATCCAATTCGCTGGTATAAAAGTCGAGCCCAAGGAATGTTTTAATCATGCTTAGCATGTGGTTTTTGCTCCTCTTTAGGATGGTTAGTATAGCATTCGCATGGCTCAAAAACAGCCGGCAGTACCATAAATACCGATTTACTTATTAGACCAATTTTAGTAATGTGATTCTGAATGCTGTGCATAAAAAAAACAAAAAGATATCATGGAGATTGAATGAAAATCCTCCGCATGTGGTTAGCTATAGGGATAATAGTTTGTGCAAGCGGGGTATCGGTAGCCAAGCACAAACGACCGCAACACATAAGACACGTTGAGACGATTCCCTATTTGTTCGGATCAGGCCAATTGTCACGCGAAATAAACCAGCTTATCCAGTCTGAGGATTTAGACGCTGATATCGCTGTCTACGTCAAATCAATGCATTCAGGTGAAGTGTTGTACTCCGTTAATGCGTCTAAACCCATGACGCCCGCGAGTGTCTTAAAAGTATTAACTGCAGAAGCGGCACTTATTTTTATGGGGCCCAATTACCGCTTTTCGACGCAAGTCTTGACTGATGCAAAATCGATTAAGAACGGCGTGTTGCAGGGTAATTTATATATTTTATTGAACGGCGATCCAACCTTAACGTATTACGATCTTGCCGAATTGCTGTTTGCTTTAAAGAAACAGCAAATACGCGCGGTGGCGGGTAACGTTTACATTGATAACACGGCGTATGACCAGCGTTTTTACGGACCCGGTTGGAATGAAGATGATAAGGGTTATTGTTATGCGGCACCCATCAGCGCTGGAATCGTTGATAAAAATTGTTTGTCATTTCAAGTGGCACCCGCCAATACAAAGGGCAGTCCTGCGAAGGTGGTGCGTTCATCAAAATATTTTTATCCCGACATTAAAAGTACGGTTGTCACCAAAGCAAATACGGCGCGCACTTGTTCAGTGCATTTAACCAATGACATGGGCAATGCGATTGAGCTTGATGGTTGTATGCCACGTGGCCGTTATGCCTGGGGCGTTAGTTATGTTATTACTGATGTGCCTGAATATAATCGTTCGCTGTTTAAAGATTTATTAAGACGTTTATCAATCCGGGTTTATGGCAAAGTGACCTTTGGATCGGCAGGTAATCAATTATCATTAATTAATGCGCATGCCTCACAGCCGCTCAGTTTGCTTGTGTTAGAGATGCTGAAAAAATCAGATAATGTGATTGCGGGCGCCTTGTTTAAGAAGCTAGGACAATTATATTTTAACCAACCTGGTA
>MGYG01000018.1 GCA_001801635.1 Gammaproteobacteria bacterium RIFCSPHIGHO2_12_FULL_43_28 | reverse complement strand
CTTTATCTTTCGACGGAAAAAGGATTTTAACTTCACTATGCAATTTTTCATAACTATTAATGACTTATGTCCTCACTATGAGGGGAGCGTTCAGGTGCTGAGGAGGCGCGCTTTTTGCGCCGTCTCGAAGCATGAACGGTGAATCATTTACCTCCGCACCGTTGCAAATATGCATTAAATCCACTGTCTCGATATTTTTTCGCGGCCTTTACACGATCATCTGCCGCAAGAATGCCGCGACCAACGATAATGACATCATTCCCTTTTTCAAGAATGGCATGTTCAGGTGATATATATTGCTGACCGAGTTTGTCGCCGCTTCCATTGAATTGAACGCCGGGGGTCAAATAGATCCAGTGCGGATCGGTCGATAAAGCATGCTGCGTGATAAAGCCAATGACAAATTCAGGAAAGCTTTCAGCTATCGCGAGGGTGTTAGCAGCGTAATCAGCATTCATTAAATGTCCTGCCGAACTCATTTCAGCGAGCAATAGCAGCGCACGGTGTTTGGTGAGACCCACTTCTGCTAATCCCTTAACAATCCCAGGGCCCGGCAAGCTATGTGCATTAATGATGTCAGCCCAGTCGGCGATGCGATAAATCCCGCCTTCATATTGGTGTTTGACAGTATTGCCGATATCCGCAAATTTTCTATCTTCAAATATTAAAAATCGATGTTGTTTGGCGAGTTCCATTAAGCGTTTTGTCAGTTGGGGCGTGAAATCACTAATGATATCGATATGCGTTTTTAAAAGACAAATCGCAGGCCCCAATTGCTCGGCAAGTGCCAGGAGTTCGTCACTTTTGGTGACATCAGCAGATAAGGCGAGATTCGTTTGCTTCTCATCCATCAGACGTAAGAATTGAGCAGCAAGTGCGGATGGGCAATGTTTCGCTCTTTCCGTATAACTTAGAAGGGAACCTCTCACGCGGATTTCTCCAATAAAAATTGTTCAATGGACTTGCGCTCGCTTGCATTCAAGCGATCTGAGGCCAATAACGTATTTAATACTTCGGTGATCGTTAGCAGTGTATGCAGGCGATATTGTTTGGATAAATTTTCGTTTCCACCCTGTTCACGATCAATAAGTGCAACAAGGTCTCTCACTTCTAAACCAGCTTCTAGTAAATCAGCCGCCGTTTCAATAATGCTGCCGCCAGTAGTGATCACATCTTCAATAATAAGACAGCGTTGTTTCGCCTTAAATTCACCTTCAATCAATTGCTTGGTGCCGTAATCCTTCTTTTCTTTACGGCGCATAATCATGGGAATATTGTGCGTCAGTGAAAGACAGGTGGCGATAGGCAGTGCTGTGTAAGGAACACCGCAGACTAAATCAAACTGACAACCGCTTACTTTTTCCCACATGGCCTCGGCGATTGCACGAAGAATGGCTGGATAGGAAATAATTTTGCGTAGATTGATGTAAATAGTCGAGGTTTTGCCGCTTTTTAATTTGAATTCACCAAATTGAATGGCGCCTATCTCATAGAGCGAAAATACAAGTGCTTGATTAGTCATGGGACAGTAACCTTTTTGTCAATTTGCCTAAGGGTAGTGGTTTGATTTTGTTGAGTCAATTGCTAGATCTATTTGTTTTTTACGGCTAAAAATGTTACAAATACGCAACATAAGAAGATACACAGAGAATATGCTCACTAATGCACAGTTAGTCTTACAGACAGGCGAAGTGTTTGATGGTAAAACACCTGTTTCTCAGGAACGCGCAGCATTTGGTGAAGTCGTTTTTAATACGGGCATGGTGGGTTATGTGGAGTCGTTGACTGATCCATCCTATGTCGGCCAACTCCTTGTTTTTACTTATCCCCTCATTGGTAATTACGGTGTACCAGCACAATCTGCCTGGGAATCTCAGAAAATCCACGTGAGCGGCGTCGTTGTGTCAGAGCTTTCGCCTTTTTACTCGCATTATCAAGCCGAACGCTCCTTGCAAGCGTGGCTTCACGATCAAAAGGTGCCGATTTTAACAGGGGTTGATACGCGTGCTTTGACCAAAACCTTACGCACGAAAGGTGTGGTTCCTGGTGCGATTGCACCGCTCAGTAAGCGTCCAACGCAGTTTGAGGATTTCGAACACATCAATTGGGTGAGAGCCGTCACGGTGAATGAACCCATTTATTATGGCGAGGGTGAAAAATTAATTATCGCCATTGATTGCGGTATGAAAGAAAATATTCTCCGTTCATTACTCAAATTTCCTGTGCGCATTAAACGCGTTCCCTATGATTATGATTTTACCGACGAAGCTTTTGACGGTGTGTTTATCTCAAATGGCCCGGGTGATCCTAAGCTATGTAAAGAAACGATTCGCATTATAGAAAAGGCGATGGCAAAACAAAAACCGATTTTTGGGATTTGCCTTGGCACACAGTTAATGGCATTGGCAGCGGGTGCCAAGACTTATAAACTGACCTTCGGTCATCGTTCGCATAATCAACCTTGTTTGCATTTGCCAACAAATCGTGCGTATTTGACCTCGCAAAATCACGGTTACGCTATCGATGAAAAAACATTATCAACTGATTGGCAAGTATCCTTCCGAAATTTGAACGATCAAAGCGTTGCTGGTATCTCACATAAAAAATTACCTTATTTCTCTGTGCAATTTCATCCGGAAGCGGCGGCAGGGCCTGAGGATACCCGTTGGTTATTTCAACAGTTTTACGATCTGCTTACTCAATAACAAGAGGCAATGACCATGCGGTTTAGCGGAAAAAAAGTCTTACTCTTAGGCTCGGGCGGTTTGCGCATAGGCCAAGCGGGTGAGTTTGATTATTCCGGCTCACAAGCCATCAAGGCATTGAAAGAAGAAAATATTCAAGTGGTATTAGCAAATCCTAATATCGCCACCGTGCAAACCGATGCTCACATGGCGGATACGCTTTATTTGCAGCCGCTTAATGTAGAAGTGGTGAGCCAAATTATCGAGAAAGAAAAGCCAGAGGCGATCTTGCTCGGATTTGGCGGACAAACGGCGCTGAATTTAGGATTAGCGTTAGAAAAGCAAGGAATTCTAGCAAAGTATGACGTGGCTGTCCTTGGCACAACGGTTGATTCCATTCGACAAACCGAAGATCGTGATCTTTTCAAACGAGCGTTAGACAGTATCAATATAGAAACACCGCGTAGCTTTTCAGCAGAAACCGTGGATGAAGCCATTGCGGCTGCAGATGAAATTGGTTATCCCGTGATGTTACGCGCCGGATTCTCATTAGGCGGTTTAGGCTCTGGAAAAATTAGCCATAAAGCAGAATTGGTAAGACGCGTGACAGAATGTTTTTCAACCGTGCCGCAAATTTTAATTGAAGAATATTTGTTAGGCTGGAAAGAATTTGAGTATGAAATTATTCGTGATTATGATGGAAATGCATTGACCATTTGCAATATGGAAAACCTGGATCCGATGGGAATTCACACCGGTGAAAGTATCGTCATTGCACCGGCGCAAACACTGAGTAATCAAGATCATCAAAAACTCCGTAATATGTCGATTGCGATTGCTAATCATTTTAAGATTGTCGGCGAATGTAATATTCAGTTTGCAGTTAATCCTGAAAATGGCGATTACCGGGTGATTGAAATGAATGCGCGTTTATCACGATCAAGCGCGCTTGCCTCAAAGGCAACCGGCTATCCGCTCGCTTTTGTCGCGACTAAATTAGGATTAGGCTATTTATTGCATGAGATTAAAAACAGTGTTACGCAAAAAACATGCGCTTTCTTCGAGCCTGCGCTTGATTATGTGGTTGTTAAAATTCCGCGTTGGGATACGCATAAGTTAAAAGCGGCAAGTCGTACGATTGGGACGGAAATGAAAAGCGTGGGTGAAGTGATGGGTATTGGTCGTTCATTTCCCGAGAGTTTACAAAAAGCAGTTGGTATGTTGAATATTGGCGCTTCTTGTCTCTCTGATTATCCGCAAATGATTCCAGACCCCAAAGAAGAAATTGAATTTCCAACAGATAGACGATTATTTGCATTATATCAATTCTTTTTGCAACAAGGCACAGTCGAAGAAGCAGAAAAATTAAGTAAAATAAACGCCTGGTTTTTATCGCACCTGCATGCCATTGCTGAAACCGAAAAACAAATTAAACGTGAAACGCTTTCTGATGAATTGCTTCATCATGCAAAGCGCATGGGCTTTTCCGATCGCGCTATTGGAAAGCTGACGCATCAAACGGAGAATGAGATACGCGCGAAACGACTTGCCGTTGGCATTCAACCGTACGTCAAACAAATTGATACCTTAGCTGGTGAATTTGCCGCGCAAACAAATTATCTTTATTTAACTTATCATGGATCAGAACACGATATTGAACCATCGAGCGATAAACCCATCTTTGTTCTGGGTTCTGGGCCTTATTCAATTGGTTCGTCGGTGGAATTTGATTGGTGTGCGGTGAATACCTCACGTGCGCTGCGTGAAGAAGGACGAAAATCCATCTTAATTAATTCTAATCCGGAAACGGTATCAACGGATTATGATGAATCTGATCGACTCTACTTCGAACAGTTGACCCTTGAGCGCGTTCGCGATATTGCTGATTTTGAAAAAGCATACGGCATTATTGTTTCCGTGGGTGGACAGGTTGCGAATAATCTTGCCTTACCACTCGCCAATGCAGGTTACCGTTTATTGGGAACCTCCGCTCTGCTTATCGATATGGCGGAAGATAGAGAAAAATTTTCTGCGCTCTTGAATCATTTAAAGATAGATCAGCCTGCCTGGGAACGAGTAAGCGATTTGGAAAATGCGAAAAAATTCGCTGATCATATTGGGTATCCCGTATTAATTCGTCCGTCTTATATTTTATCCGGATCGGCAATGAATGTTGCGTTTGATCAGGGAACACTTGAGAAATATTTATTAGAAGCATCATTGGTTTCATCGGAACATCCTGTGGTTATCTCAAAATTTATTCAGGATGCAAAAGAATTAGAGATTGACGGGGTTGCTGAAAACGGCAAGATTATTATTGAAACGATTGCTGAACATGTTGAAAATGCGGGCATACATTCAGGTGATGCAACGCTTGTGATACCGCCGCAACGTTTGTATCTTGAAACGATTAGAAAAACCAAAAAAATTACCCAACAAATTGTGAAAGCCTTAAAAATCACGGGGCCGTTTAATATTCAATTCATCGCTAAAAATAATTTTATTCAAGTGATAGAATGTAACTTAAGAGCATCACGCTCATTTCCATTTGTCTCAAAAGTCACAGGCTATAATTATATTGCGATCGCAACGCGTGCCATGCTTGGCAAACATATCCCGATGACGTATGAAACCCTGGAACTTGATTATGTGGGCGTCAAAGCGCCGCAATTTTCTTATCAGCGTTTGAAAGGGGCGAATCCAGTTGCAAATGTTGAAATGGCATCAACTGGCGAAGTCGCTTGTTTGGGTGAAAATCTTTACGAAGCGTATTTACGTGCCTGGCTTGCGACAGAACAAACCTTACCTAAAAAACGCCTACTGATTTCAGTATCTGACACACAAAAAGGTAAGCTACTGCCGTTCTTAAAACAATTGGACGAACAAGGGTGGGAGTTTTACAGTACAAGCGGTACGCATGATTTTCTTACCAGAAATGGCGTTGGTTCCTACTTTATTTATAAAGCGAGTGAACAATGCGAGCCAAACGTCGAGACATTACTCGCACAACGCAAAATTGAACTCATTATTAATATTCCAACGGCGAGCGGCATGAAAAACCAAACAGATGGTTATATTATTCGCCGCGCCGCCGTTGATCATCACGTTCCATTGATTACCAATTTGCAGATTGCACAAATCATGTTGCAATGTCTCATCGATTTTAAGGGTAAACCACCGGAGAGCGTCCTATCATGGCAAGAGTACATGGCGCGGCATGCGCAGCACCAACCGTTGATCAAGGCGATAGCGTGACAACTAATTCACTCTATGGTCGTGATGTGGTTTCAATAGGCGATTTAAGTCTCGCCGAAATAAAATATATATTAGACGTCACAGCACAATTGAAAGCAGCCAAAACAACACCGCCCGCGTTAACAAATAAGCTTATCGCTCATTGCTTTTTTGAACCATCAACGCGCACACGCTTGTCCTTTGAAGCAGCTACCCTGCGATTGAATGGAAAAGTCATTGGCTTTTCGAGTGATGATAGTACCTCAATAAAAAAAGGTGAGACCTTACAAGATACGATACGCGTAATATCAGATTATGCTGATTTAATTGTGATACGCCATCCCAAAGAAGGCGCCGCGCGATTAGCGGCTGATCTTTCCACAAAACCCGTGATTAACGCGGGTGATGGGGCAAATCAGCATCCCACACAAACCCTATTAGATTTATTTACTATTCACGAGTGCCAGCAAAAATTGGATGGGTTGGCCATCGCCTTAGTTGGTGATCTTAAATACGGACGCACAGCGCATTCCTTCGCTAAAATTTGCAAACTGTTCGATATCCGATTGTTTTTAGTCGCACCAGACGCACTGACCATGCCAGATTACCTTTGCGATGATTTAAAAAAGCAAGGTGTGCGCTTTTCATTTCACCAATCAATCGAAGAGGTGATTTCAAAAGTAGATATCATCTACATGACGCGGATTCAGCAGGAACGCTTTAGCAGCGTAGCGCATCAATTCAATAAGGCGCATTATAATTTAACAGCCGAGCATTTAATTAATGTACGACCAAACTTGCGCATTCTGCATCCATTACCGCGTGTTGATGAAATTGATGTCGCCATTGATAAAACCCCACATGCGTATTATTTTGAGCAAGCAGCAAACGGTGTCTTTGTAAGACAGGCGCTTTTAGCGCTCGCGTTAAATAAGGAGTTAAGCTTGTCATGAGTAAAACCTTATCTGTTTCCGCCATTCAAAATGGCACGGTGATTGATCATATCCCCGTGGGCCAAGCATTAAAAATCATCCATCTCTTAAAACTCCTTGAGACGAATCAATGTGTAACAGTTGGCTTTAGGCTTCTCAGTCGTCGAATGAAACTTAAAGATTTGATTAAAATTGAAGATTATGTTTTGACCGAGGAAGAAGCGAATAAGATTACGGTCTTTGCGCAAGAAGCGACGATTAACGTGATTAAAAATTTTACTGTGAAAGAAAAAATTATCGCACGCATGCCAAAAACGATAGAAGGAGTTTTTATATGCCCTAATGCAGCGTGCATTACCCATGTTGAGCCAATGGAAAGTTATTTTTATATTGAAGAACAGGGTAAAGCAGTTAAATTAAACTGCCGTTATTGTGAAAAACCGTTTGATCGTAATCAGGTGAAAGTGACGATATGATTAAATTAGAAAATGTGGCATCACTTGATGGTAAAGTGACAAATTTAGAAGTTTTCTGTGAAGAGAGTAAGTATATTGATGCAAGCGGTTTACTTGCATTGCCCGCCGTGATTGATCCACACGTTCATTTCAGAACGCCAGGCATGGAATATAAAGAAGATTGGCGGACAGGCGCGAGAGCGGCCATTCGCGGTGGGTGCACAACCGTTTTTGATATGCCAAATACCAAACCACCGACAGTGACAGCCGCATTATTAGCTGAAAAGAAAGCACTCATTGATAGCCAATTAGCAGAAGCCGATATTGCGTTACGTTACCATTTATTTTTTGGTGCCGATAAAGCACACCTGGATGAAATTGCAAAAGTTAAACAGGCTTGCATCGGCATAAAGGTTTTTATGGGATGCAGTACGGGTAATTTGGTGATTGATGACGATGAGAGTTTGCATGCCGTATTTTCTATCGCCGCTAAAGAAGATATGTTGGTTGCCGTTCACGCCGAAGATGAGCATTTAATCCAGCAAAATAAAGCGAATTTTAAAGATGAGATGAATTATCATGCGCATTCCAAAATTCGCAACATTGAAGTGGCAACACGCGCGATTGAAAAGGCCATTGCGCTTTCACGTCAATATGGCACACGTTTATATGTCCTGCATGTTAGTAGTGCTGAAGAAGTTGCTTTGATCAAGGATGCAAAACGGGCGGGACTTTCGGTTTACGCTGAAACAACGCCGCATCATTTATTTTTTGACGTTAGCGCTTATGACACATTGGGCGGCCGCGCTGTGGTGAATCCACCCTTGCGTGATAAGCATCACCGTGATTATTTATTTACGGCCATTCGTGAAAAAGTGATTGATACCATTGGGTCAGATCACGCACCGCATACACTGGATGAAAAAATTAGGCCCTACGGCGCATGTCCTTCTGGTATGCCTGGCATTGAGTTTATGTTACCAATGCTACTTAACGCGCATCATGAAGGCTTGCTTCATTTGGATGAAGTGGTTTCTTTGACCTCAAAACGCGCACGTGAAATATTTCGATTGCCGCATAACCCGGATTGGGTATTGGTTGATCTGGATAAAACAACGGCCGTCATTGAAACGCTCAGCAAATGTTGCTGGACACCCTATCTCGGCAAGACATTGCGCGGTTGGCCAGTTTACACCATCATCAATGGCCGTTGCTACCACGTGGGTTGAAGATTGTCATAGAATAGTCCAGTATTATAGATCGAATTGTGTTTTACGATAGGGTATAAGTTCGAGAATGTTTATGGAACTGTGTCATGCCA
>MGYG01000017.1 GCA_001801635.1 Gammaproteobacteria bacterium RIFCSPHIGHO2_12_FULL_43_28 | reverse complement strand
TGCTTGATTTTTCGGCTAAAATCAAGCATCTTTGTGCGGCAGTTTCCGCAGATTTGAGGCACTGCTTCCGTCTTGCAATAGATGGCCAAAAAATGGATGGCGTGTTGGTCGTGTAATTCATTGACGGCGGACGCTAAACTGAGTAAGGTTTTTGTTTGTTTTCTCTAAATTAAAGATAATTCCTATGCTAAATCGCCTTTTGACGAATGTCCTCGGTAGCCGTAATGATCGTGTGTTAAGTCGTTTATGGAAGACGGTCGAACAGATTAACTCACTCGAACCGACGCTCTCAGCATTGTCTGATGACGCCTTGCGCGCTAAAACCGATGAGTTTCGTCAACGTTACGAAGCCGGTGAAAAACTGGACGCCTTATTACCGGAATGCTTTGCCATCGTGCGTGAAGCCGCCAAGCGTTCGTTGGGTATGCGCCATTTTGATGTGCAGTTGATTGGCGGTATGGTGCTGCACGGTGGCAGTATCGCTGAAATGCGCACGGGTGAAGGTAAAACGCTGGTCGCAACCCTTGCTGCCTATTTAAATGCTATTCCTGGAAAGGGCATGCATGTGGTTACCGTCAATGATTATCTCGCGAAGCGCGATACCGAATGGATGCGGCCACTGTATGAATTTTTGGGATTGACCGTCTCGACCAATCTCGCTGGTATGTCACCCCAAGAGAAGCAAGCGGCCTATCGGGCTGATATTACCTACGGCACCAATAATGAATTTGGATTTGATTATCTGCGCGATAACATGGTCTTTACGTTAGATGAAAAAACCCAGCGCGGTCAGTATTATGCGATCGTCGATGAAGTCGATTCCATTTTAATTGATGAAGCGCGTACGCCGCTCATTATCTCGGGTGCCGCGCAAGAAAGTGTTGAGCTTTATTCCGCTATCAATGAAATCATTCCCAAGCTTAATAAACAGCAAGAAAAAGACGGTCCCGGTGATTATTCGTTAGATGAAAAATCAAAACAGGCGCATTTGACCGAAGAAGGTCATGAGCACGTTGAATCGTTACTGACAAAGGCCGGATTGTTGCAAGAGGATGCAAGTCTTTACGATGCAAATAATATTGTACTCATGCATCACATTAGTGCTGCACTGCGCGCGCATACCTTATTTCAGCGTGATGTTGATTACATTGTTCAACAGGGTGAAGTGGTGATTGTGGATGAGCACACAGGCCGCACCATGCCCGGCAGACGTTGGTCGGATGGTTTGCATCAAGCGGTTGAAGCAAAAGAAAAAGTCAACATCCATCAGGAAAATCAAACGCTCGCTTCTATCACCTTCCAAAATTATTTTCGCTTATACAATAAGCTTGCCGGGATGACGGGTACCGCTGATACAGAAGCGTATGAATTCCAGCAAATCTACGGCTTGGAAGTGATTGTCATTCCTACGCATAGACCCATGGTACGCGCGGATTTACCTGATTTTGTTTACATGTCAGCCGATGAAAAATACACCGCTATCGTTGATGATATTAAAAAAACCCATGCTACCAAGCAGCCTATTTTGGTTGGTACGGCATCGATTGAAGCCTCTGAATATTTAGCGCGCTTATTGCAGCAAGAAAATATTCCGCACCAAGTGCTAAATGCGAAATTCCACGAAAAAGAAGCACAAATTATCGCAGAAGCGGGTCGTCCGGGTGGTGTCACGATTGCCACCAATATGGCTGGCCGCGGTACGGACATTGTACTTGGCGGGAATTTGACAGCGGAATTAAAAGCACTGGAAAATCCAATGCCGGATGACATTCTGCAACGCAAGAAAGCATGGCAAATTCGGCACGATGAGGTTGTTAAGGCAGGTGGTTTATACGTATTAGGAACAGAGCGGCATGAATCGCGCCGCATCGATAATCAATTGCGTGGACGATCAGGTCGACAAGGCGATCCTGGTAAATCACGCTTTTATTTATCACTGCACGATAATTTGCTGCGCATTTTTGGCGGTGAACGTTTAAATGCAATTATGCAGCGCATTGGTATGGAAAAGGGCGTTGCGCTTGAGTCGCGCATGTTGTCGCGAAGCATTGAGAATGCGCAACGTAAAGTGGAAGCCTATAACTTTGATGTGCGTAAGCAATTACTTGAGTACGATGATGTTGCTAATGAGCAACGTAAAGTAGTTTACCGTCAACGCGATGAATTGATGGCAGGTAATGAAATAAAAGAAATGATCAATGATATCAGTCTGCGTGTGGTTGAAAATACGCTGAATGCACATATTCCACCGCATACCATGGAAGAAGAGTGGGATGTGGCAGGCTTAGAGGAAACGCTCGCGCATGATTTTAATTTGAAGTTGCCCGTGCACGAATGGTTAGAGAAAGATAATACGCTCGGCGAAGAACAGATTCGTGAGCGCATTGACGCGGATTTCAAAGAAATGTACCAACAAAAAGAAGCGCAATTGGGCGCAGAGGTGTTGCGTCAATTTGAAAAAGCGATCATGTTGCAAACCTTTGACATTTGCTGGCGTGAGCATCTCGCCGCGATGGATTATTTGCGACAAGGTATCCATTTGCGCGGATATGCACAAAAAAATCCGAAGCAAGAATATAAGCGCGAATCGTTTGAATTGTTCGAACAATTTTTAAATCGGGTCAATTATCAAGTTATTTCAGCGTTGAGTAAATTTGAAGTTAAGGTGGAACAAGAGGTTGAACGTTTAGAATCGCAACGTCGTCAAGTATTTAACCAGCAAAACGTTGAATATAAACATGCAGCCATTGATACCTTGCGTCAACCCGAAAGCATGAGAAATGAAGAAGCCGCTTTACTCGACCAAACACCAATGACACGCGGTGCGCCCAAAGTTGGCCGCAATGCGCTATGTCCTTGCGGGTCGGGCAAAAAATATAAGCATTGCCACGGCATGTTGGATTGAAAAACACAGTGATTCCTCAAGCTAAAAATACGGCTACCGTTCACGCGGTAGCAGGTATTTTATACCGAGATAATAAAATACTTATTGCTCTGCGTCCAAAAGGAAAACCGTATAGCGGCTATTGGGAATTTCCTGGCGGTAAGATTGAAGTGAATGAAACAGGGCTTGCTGCGATTAAGCGTGAATTGCACGAAGAATTAGGCATTGAAGTGATTAGCGCACAATGTATTTTCAAGCATCAACATGCATATCCGGATAAAATGGTTTATCTGCAACTATTTCACATTACTGAATTTGTTGGCGAACCACACGGCAAAGAAAATCAAACACTACGTTGGGCGACCATCTCTGATTTACCAAATCTGCCCTTACTTCAAGGGAACTATGCACTGCTTGAGAAGCTGGTGGCGTTGGTATAATCCGCATAGCTCTGGTGATGGGAAGAATGTTCCCTTCGCCTTTCGATCCCCTCATTGTATTCCAATGCTAAATTACCTATAGTCATTTTATTTGCCATTAAGTTTAGGTAGCATGTTTGCCAATAAATCAAGTCAAGGATTGAAACATCATGGATTGAGGTTTTTACTCTATTTCTTTGGTTTATCATTGATCGCGCTTTCTTACTGGACGCAGCGTTATTTTGGTCAAGTTACCATTAGTCAGTTACTTTCCAGCATTAATTTTGATATGCAAGGCGCACTCACCGCGGATTATATGTTTATGAAGCGTCTCATTGAATGGTGCTTATGGTGGCCATTCGTCGTAGCACTTCTTTTACTTCCCCTAACTGCTTTTTGTTTGAATGGGAGAATGCAGTATTGGTTGGGAATAGGCTTAATCGTATACGGCTTTATTTTATTGGGTAAACAATATAGCGTACTTCTGTTTATCAACGAGTTGCGGCAGCCGGATAAAGATTATTTTGCAGAACACTATGTTGATCCCGCTAATGTTTCATTTAAGCTGAATCATCCAAAAAATCTGGTACTCATTTACCTTGAGGGAATGGAGCAAACCTATTCTGACAAATTACTTTTCGGGCGCGATCTATTAAGTTCATTTAATCAGCTCAATGTGTCGCATTTATCTTATCAATCATTTGAACAAATGCCGGGTGCTAGTTGGACGATTGCTGGCATTATTGCATCGCAATGCGGTGTACCGCTTAGACTGATGACCATCTTTAATGGTAACCGCCTTGGTAACTACTTGAATCACTATTTACCGGGTGCTGTGTGCCTGAGTGATATTCTCGCAAAATTAGGCTATCAAAATATTTTCATGAAAGGCGCATCACTGCAGTTTTCTGGGATGAATACGTTTCTTAACGATCATGCTTATGTCGAAGCTTATGGCAGGGAAGAATGGCTAGCGCGCGGCATAGCGGAAAGTAGCATGAATGCTTGGGGATTACCGGATGATTTGCTATTTGCGCAAGCGAAATCACGTCTTGATGAATTAATGAAAACGGGCAAATTATTTAATCTAACGCTATTAACCGTTGATACACATGGCTACGATGGTTTTATCAATAAAACATGCAGTGCATCGAAAGGCCATTCATTTGATCAGATAGTGGAATGTAGCGCTGGCGAAGCCGCCGATTTGGTAAATTATATTCGTGCTAAGGGATGGCTTGATAAAGTGAACGTGGTGGTGCTTGGTGATCATCTAGCCATGGGGAATGCGGTATATGAAAAAATTCAACCAAGCAAACATCGATTAATTTTTAATATGATTTTAACGAAAAATAAATTAACTAAAAATCGAGATGAAGTTTTTCATGTGGATTTTCTGCCAACTCTGCTTAAGCTATCTGGTGTGCAATTTAAAGGTGATCGGCTAGGGCTCGGATATTCCGCGCTTGGTCGTACTCATTTACCGCTTGAATCAGACAGATTTACTGCGCTCTGCTCGCAAGTGAATGTAAATAGCCCTGTTTATAATGCACTGTGGCTTGGGAAGCGTGATTAAGTAACCGCTCACCGTCATTGCGAGCCCGCGTCTTTTGCGGGCGTGGCAATCCAGTTTTAACCGCCTCTTGGATTGCTTCGGCCGAACACTTCGTGGCCTCGCAACGACGAGCCTCCTGCGGCACACACTGAGCTAATGTTACGTGATTAAGCGCCAAGTTGCCTGAGATAAAATGCAATTGCCTTTTCTATGCCTGTATTAAATGACTCACGTGGCGACCAATGTAATTCACGCTGAATTTTGCTTGTATCAATCGCATAACGAAAATCATGGCCTTTTCTGTCAGTGATGAAATGAATTAAATCGCGGTAGTATGTATCCTGTGGTCTTAATTTATTTAGCAAGTCACAAATAATGCCTGCCAGTTCCACGTTTTCAATTTCATTATGTCCGCCCACATTGTAACTTTCACCGAGTTTACCCATTTTGAGAATTTTCATAATTGCTTCGCAATGATCTTTCACGTAAAGCCAGTCACGAATATTTTTGCCATTACCATAAACGGGGATTTTTTCTTGCTTCATGCAGGCACGTATGATGGTTGGAATGAATTTTTCAGCGTGTTGATACGGGCCGTAATTGTTAGAACAATTTGAAATCGTGATAGGCAAACCATACGTATGATAATAAGCTCGCACTAAATGATCGCTGCTTGCCTTGCTCGCCGCATAAGGCGATCTTGGTTGATACGGTGTTATTTCGGTAAAAGCAGGGTCATTGGCATTGAGTGAACCAAACACTTCATCGGTTGAGATGTGATGAAAACGCCGCGTTCTAGGATCGCATTCTTCAATAGTTAGCCAATGATGGCGTGCCGCTTCTAGCAGCGTGAATGTGCCATTGATATTGGTTTCGATAAAAGCAGAAGGAGAAGCAATGGAGCGATCCACATGACTTTCCGCGGCAAAATGCACGATGGTGTCAATATGATGATGTAATAATAAATGATTCACTAAATGCGCATCCTTAATATCACCTTGAATAAAGTGATGACGTTCTGCCTGTGGCAAATTTTTTAAATTATCAAGTGAACCTGCATAAGTGAGTTTGTCTAAATTGATAATTTTAATCTGCGGTTCGGTTTTTAAGACGTGATGAATAAAATTCGCACCGATAAATCCAGCGCCGCCAGTGACGAGCAGGTTGTTTGGTTGGTATATCATGTTAGTTTCCGCATTCTCTCAAGCTAGCAACGATACCATCCAGCACGGCAGGCTGAGTGATGTCAAATATCGTTTTAATTTTACGGCAATCTAGTACTGAATAAGGTGGTCGTTTGGCCGCTGTTTTGTATTCGTTTGCGTTGATCGGATGAATGTTTTTTGTTTTAATGGAGGTGCGCTTTTTTGCAGTATTCACGATCATACCTGCAAATTCATACCATGAAATTGCATCTTGACTGCAATAATGATAGGTGCCAGGAATGAATTTATTTTGTTGTAGCATAGTGAATAGTACACCCGCGATATCACCCGCATACGTGGGGGAGGTGATTTGATCGCTAACAATGTTTAATTCATCTCTTTCACGTGCTAAACGCAAAATCGTTTTTAAAAAATTCTGCCCGAATTCACTGAATACACCACTGACGCGTAAAATAAGATGGTCAGCGCAATGCGTTCTGATCGCTTCTTCACCGAGATATTTGCTTTCACCATAGACGTTAATGGGATGAATGACATCATCTTCTTCATAAGGCGTTTTTTTCTCACCTGAAAACACATAATCCGTTGAAAGCTGAATCAGTGGAATATTATTTTTGTGGCAAGCAAGCGCTAACTTTTGAGCGCCGATTTGGTTGACGGCGAGTGCTAGTTCTCTTTCTGATTCTGCTTTATCGACGGCCGTATAAGCGGCTGTATTGATAATGCAATCGGGCTTCACGTGATCAATCGCTTGCTGTAGGCTGCTGTCGTTGGTGATATCCATGGCTTGATGCGATGGTAGGGTGAGATCAAACGGTAATGCAAGCGGATGCGCCTTAATCGCTTTCGCCATTTGACCATGGCCACCCGTGATGAGCAGTTTATGGAAATAAGTTTTCACCAGCTACCTCATTCAAATTGGAATAGACTTTATCTTTAGGTGATAAAATCGGATTTTTAATAGGCCATGGAATATTAAGTGTTGGGTCATTCCAGGCTATCCCGTGCTCACCGTTTGGAGCGTAAAAATCAGTGCATTTATAATGAAAATCCGCTCCCTCGGAGACTACGCAAAACCCGTGTGCAAAACCGGGTGGAATATAAAATTGCAAATGATTTTCATCACTTAACGTGATACCAAACCATTGACCAAAGGTCTTTGATTCACGGCGAATATCAACCACCACATCCCACACGCTGCCGCGCGTCACATACACTAATTTACCTTGTGCCTGCGGTAATTGATAATGCAAGCCACGTAATACCTTTTTGCCAGAGTGTGATGTGTTATCTTGCAGAAAGGCGGGCAAGCCTAATTCAGAATACCGTTGTTGTTGGAAGGTTTCATAAAAGTAACCGCGTTCATCACTAAAGACGTGTGGTTCGATAATTAATAATCCATCAAGCGGTGTTGGTCTTGTTTTCATACGGTTTGCTCGATTAAATCCATCAAATATTCGCCATAACCACTTTTCAGTTGCATCGCGGCCAATTGTTTAAAACGGTCTTGACTGATGAGTCCCCTGCGCCAAGCCACTTCTTCCGGGCTACCAATTTTTAACCCTTGGCGTTTTTCCAGCACGTAAATAAAATTAGCGGCATCGAGCATTGATTGGTGTGTACCGGTATCAAGCCAGGCAGTGCCGCGCCCTAACTGCTCAACGTTTAATGCGCCTTGTTGTAAATAATGACGATTAATATCGGTAATTTCCAATTCGCCACGCGCAGAGGGCCTTAATGATTTGGCTATTTCAACCACCTGATGATCATAAAAATAAAGCCCAATGACGGCGTAATGCGAGACAGGTGAGGAGGGTTTTTCAATGATATCCGCAGGTTTTCCTGTCGAGTCAAAGCGAATGACACCGTAGCGTTTTGGATCAGAGACATAATAACCAAAAATGGTGGCACCGTGCGTGCGCTTTGCGGCGGTTTCTAATTTTTCACTCAAGCCTTCGCCATACAAAATATTGTCCCCCAACATCAGACAGACGGGCTGATCGCCAATAAAGGCTTCACCAATGATAAAGGCTTCGGCAATACCGCTTGGCGCATTCTGGACGGCATAGCTGAGCTTTATCCCCCATTGCGTACCATCGCCAAGTAATTGCTTAAAGAGTGGCTGTTCATGGGGTGTTGTGATGATTAATATCTCACGAATACCAGCAAGCATCAGCGTGCTTAGCGGGTAATAAATCATAGGCTTATCGTAAATAGGCAGCAATTGCTTACTAATTGATCGAGTGGCAGGGTAAAGGCGTGTGCCGAGGCCGCCAGCTAAGAGAATACCTTTCATGTGATTCCACGCGGTTGCTTGAAATTAAAGAGCGTATTATAGTCGCGATTACCCTGACTGTGAACCCGGAGTGAGTGATGAATCAGCCATTGGTGACCATCGTGGTCCCGAATTACAAAACACTTCAATTGACCAAGCTATGCCTGCGGCTTTTGCGTAAACATACCGATCCTGGGCTTGCCAAGGTCATCGTGATTGATAATGATTCCCAGGATGCATCCCTCGATTATTTGCGCACACTGTCCTGGATAGCGCTGATTGAGCGCAAAGCGATTCCCGGTGAAACACCAGTACAATCGCATTCGCGCGCGCTTGATCTTGCCCTGGAAAAGGTGAGGACCCCTTATGTGTTATCCATTCACACGGATACTCTCGTCAAGAATCAACAATGGTTGCCATTCTTAATCAAACAAATTGAAAAA
>MGYG01000016.1 GCA_001801635.1 Gammaproteobacteria bacterium RIFCSPHIGHO2_12_FULL_43_28 | reverse complement strand
TCACTCATAAAGCAAAGTTATCATCCCAAATTTATGCCAAGTATGATGTATAATCTCGCCGGTTTTGGCCTTGCTGCCTGGGATGATGAATTTGCAAGTGCCAATCGACCTTATACTTATCGAACAGAAAAATTACCTTTCTACGATGAAAATTTAAAAGCCATTTCAACGCATATAAAGCCGCGCTGTTTGCTTGCGCATATTCGCGGCGTTGAATACAGTGACAAAAGTGTTGTTTCACTGCAAAATGTACATCCATTTTTATTTGATAATACCGATATCGCCTTTGCCCATAATGGTAATTTGGTCGGATTTAATGAGATGCGTTTTGAGATGGCGCAACACATGAAGCCAGAATTTAAAAAATACATCAAGGGAACGACGGATACGGAATGGATGTACGCTTTATTTTTGTCATCCTTGCCAAACAAAGCGATTATCACCATTAAAGATGTATTTGATGGGGTGTTGCTTTTAGTTGATATTCTTCGCTATATCCGTAAAGAGCATAATATTCATTATTCATCGCCACTCAATTTCTTTATCTCTAACGGTTCTTTTATTGTTGCTTCACGTTATGTCCTGGATTATGGCCGCTACCCCTCGGCACAATATTCATCACCTCATATGATTTATCATTCACTGTGGTATACGTACGGTGAAAAATATGCTGAATGTGAAGGTAGCTATAAAATGAAAATGGGCAAGAAACGAAAAAGCATTATTATTGCTTCTGAACCATTAACGGCGGACGCCACCACCTGGGTTGAAGTACCTGAATACTCCTTTATCGGTGCTTCAAAAGAGGATGGTGACATTCGTATTGAATCACTTGATATTCTTTAACAGGAAATCGCAATGGCAGTTCGAAAAAAATGGCAGCAAAAATTAATTTCGTTACTCCCGAGCTTTCCCTATCCATGGTTTAAGGCGCAGCGCAGCAAAATTTTTCTGAATCAAATGAATCAATCGCTAACCGACTTGATTCGCATGAAGCATAGACCAACGTTTGAAAAATCTGAAATTTGGCGTTCCTATTACGGTGAGTCTTTGTTACCAGATTATTCCAATTGTAAAAATGCCATGCTTCCAAATCAAACGACACCTATTGCAGAGACCTTAGATGAAGTCATCGAATTATTTCACGGCATGCCCATTTGGGCACATCCACAGAGCATGTTAAATGTTTTACCGTCTGTCAATAGCGCAGCCGTCATCGCTGCGACGCTAACCAATATGGCATCACCTAATTTTGTTGAAGGCGAAGTGTCCTGGAACATAGCAAAAGCAGAACTTGAATCCATTGCCATGATGGCTGATTTATTGGGTTGGAAACCCGCAAAAGCAGGCGGCGTATTTACGTTTGGCGGCACCGGTTGTTATTTATATGCATTAAAACTCGCTATCACTCGGATCATGGGCAAAGAGACGCGTTACAAAGGGCTTCATCAAAAAGGGGTGGTCATCGTTTCTAAAGTAGGTCATTACGCCAAGAAAACCTGCACAGATTGGCTCGGACTTGGTATGGACCAAGTAATTGAAATCGATGTCGATGAGAAAAATGCAATGCGTATTCCGCATCTTGAAGCCGTGATGCGTGAATGTAATGCTGCCAATCGACCTATCATCATGATTGTTGCAACCATGGGAACAACAGATGCATTCGCTATTGATCCTATTCGCGATATTCGTCGTTTGATTGATCGTTACAAGCCACAACAAGGACGGAATAAACCGTTTCTTTATGCGGACGCAGTGATTGGTTGGGCATGGCTGGTTTATAAAAAATATTCGTTCAGTAAAAATCCGCTTGGATTTTCGAAAGAGGCACTTTATTCAATACGACAAGGTTATCAAGCATTAAAATATATTGGTGATGCAGATGCGATTGGCATTGATTTTCACAAAACCGGTTGGTGCCCGTATTCAAGCAGTTTGTTTGTCGTAAAGAATAACGAAGAAATGATTGACTTGCTGGCGCGAAAAAAGCCCGCTTATATTGCAACACACACGGCGTTTAATCCATTTCTTTATACACTTGAAACCTCACGCTCGGGCGCGCCCGCTGTCGCTGCGTGGGCCACGTTGAAACATTTTGGTTACGAAGGTTTCCAGGTGTTATTAGGGCGCATTATTGAAGTCAAACTATTCTTCAAAAAATTACTTGAGCATGATACTAATTTAATTTGTATTAATGCCGACAATCATGGTTTGCCAACCCTATTTAGAGTTTATCCTTCTCACCTAAATGCAAAAAAACAATATCACGCTGAATTGAATGATCCCGCACACCGTGATGAATTGTATGCCTATAATAAATTACAGCAATTAGTTGCCAATAAATTATTTGCCATGTTACGCGTTAAAGAAGCGCAAGTGCCTGGTTGGGAGAACCCACCGTTTATTTCATTATCAGCAGGCTACCGCCCACCTTATTATGCGTTGCAAGAAACCAATTACGAGTACTGGGTATTTGCCTTAAAATCATTTCCTGTCTCACCGTTTGCCAATGAATTATCGATGATGGTATTGCGTAATTATATTTTAAAGGCAAGAGATTTGGTGATTGCAGAATTACTCAGTGAAGCTAACAAACATTCAAAAATACGTACTAATCAAGCGAAAGCGTGGTTTGGATCCTGTTCAGCTATTCCTAAAAAATATTTGTTGGGTAAGCAAGAAATGCCTGCGTATGTGATGAAACCTAAAGTGAGTTTACTCGAGAAGAAAGCGTTACCACCTGCTGAGATAGATGCCGCTATTCAAGCGATGCTAGTGGCATTACCGTATTTTTATCATCTGACTAAGCTGGAATTAGAACGCTTATTACAATATGGTCGCATTAAAAAATTATTCCCCGGTCGTCTGCTTTGCAAAGAAGGCGATCCTGCAAAGCATGCTTATCTTATTATTGAGGGTGAATTACAGGTTTATACCAAAGTAGCTGGCCAGTCTAGAGAAAAAATTTTGGGACGATTTGGCCGTGGCAGCTTTTTAGGGGAGATGGCCTTATTTGAGAAAGGGACGCGCTCTGCGAATATAAAAGCAGGCAAGAAGTCAGCGACGGTGTTTGTTATTGACGGCCGTAAACTGGCGCGCTTTCTTAATCCTGAAAAATAAGCTTACCAGGCCGGTATGGCTGCGCCTTTAGGAAATAATTGCATTGTTTTATCACGCACTTCGTTCGAGTGCATGACATCCATTAATTGATTGAATGCGGGGTCAGCTTTGTCTTTTATCCGAATCACAATGATATTGGCATAGGGTGAATCTTTATCTTCTTTGATAAGCGCCTCTTGAATTGACAATTTTGCCGATGTTATAAAATCATTCGTGATGGCAACAAGCTCTGCATCTGGTAACACTCTCGGTAATTGTGCAGCATCCAATTCTTTAAATCGCAATTGCTGCGGATTTTCTACAATGTCCCGCGTACTTGCAAGTGTGCTGACGCCTTCTTTCAATGTAATCACACCGTATTTTTGCAAGAGTAAAAGCGCGCGTGCTTCATTGCTAGGATCATTAGGGATAGCGACAATGCCTCTATAGGGCAAGTGAGACATGGTTTTAATTTTCGTTGAATAAAATCCCATCGGGTAGACAAAGGTTTTACCGATGCTCATGAGCGCAAGTTTTCTTGCCTTTACTTGTGTATCCAGAAAAGGTTGATGCTGAAAAATATTCGCATCAATACTGCCGTTCGCTAATGCCATATTCGGTTGCGTGTAATCAGTGAATGGAATGATTTTTAAGCTTAGTTTATAGTCCTTTTGCGCGAGGGCCTTTGCGGTTTGCATCACGTCTTCTTGCCAACCGCTCATGACTCCAATACGCAATACATTGGTATTACTCTCTGGCCAAACAAGATAACTAACGCTAAGGATTAAAGCGAGCAGGGTGGGCAGAATGAGTGGTTTAATACGGCGTTTTTTGGCGAGTTTATCACCGCTTGCTTGAATGACTTGTACCATGATAATCAGGATAACGACCGTCTCAAGCATCACGACAACATCAAAACGTTGGTAACCATAATTAATTGCAAGCTCACCCAAGCCACCGCCACCGATCGCACCCGCCATGGCAGAATACCCGATCAAGCCAATGATAGTGAGTGTTGCACCGTGAATGAGAGACGGCATACTTTCAGGTATGCAAATTTTAGTAATGGTTTGAAATGTGCTTGCACCCATCGCATTCGCGGCTTCCAATAAACCGGTAGAGACTTGCGATAAGGCAGTCTCTGTAATGCGTGTATAAAATGGAATGGCAGCAATGGTCAGCGGAACAATCGCGGCATTCGTACCGATGGTCGTGCCTGCGATCAGTCGTGTCAGTGGGATGATGGCAATCATTAAAATGATAAATGGAATAGAACGGATAGCATTAATGATAAAAGCGATCATTTGGTAGATCGCGCGCTTTGATGCTTTCTTATTCGATAAAACAAATAAACTTGAACCTAACACGAGGCCAGTTGCAATACTGATGAGGCTTGCGATAAATACCATATACAGTGTTTCAATGGTTGCCGTTAGGAGTGGGGTTAATTCAAGGCTAAACATAACCGATGATCTCCGTGCTGACTGATGCTTTCGCTGCGTCATCAAGCGCTTCATGAATCGCTTTTTCTGTGCCGCTTAACTGACAAACGGTAAAGCCAATATTGGCGTCTTGAATATTTTCGATATTGGCTTGAATGATATTGACCGTGATGCCGTGCTTTTGAATCAAATTTGATATTAACGGTCGACTGCTTTCATTACCAATAAATTTAAAGCAAACAATCAGTGATTCCGCGTTTATTTTTTCTGTTTTTAATTCACGTTCAAGCGACGGTGGTAATTGAATATGTAAACTATGCTGGACTAATTTTTTGGTAATAGGGGAAGCGGGTTGCGTAAATAATTGCAAAACACTGCCGCATTCAATCAGTTTGCCGTGATCAATGACCGCTGCATGCGTGCAAATTTGTTTGATCACGCTCATCTCATGCGTGATGATCACAATGGTCACGCCTAATTTGGCATTAATTTCTTTCAATAAATTTAATATAGATTGTTTGGATTCATTATCAAGTGCTGAGGTGGGTTCATCGCATAATAAAATAGCGGGTTCGGTGGCGAGCGCTCTTGCAATGGCAACACGTTGCTTTTGTCCGCCGCTTAATTGTTCGGGATAGTGCGCGCTTTTGTCCGAAAGCCCCACGAGGGTCAATAAGGCATTGACGCGTTCTTTAATCGTCCTGGGTGTTTCGTGCAATAATTCCAGTGGAAGAGCGATATTCTCAAATGCCGTGCGTGAATCGAGTAAGTTAAAGTGCTGGAAAATCATGCCAATGTGATGGCGCGCCTGCCGTAATTTTTCTGCCGAAAGGGAAGTCAAATCGGTCCCATTCACCCATACTTCACCACTCGTTGGTCTCTCTAATAAATTAATAGTGCGTAAGAGAGTGCTTTTGCCAGCACCGCTTTCACCGAATATGCCGCAGATGGTGCCATTTTCGATTTTTAAATCAACCGAAGTTAGTGCATGGAAGGTAATCGCTTGATCGCTATATGTTTTTGAAATGGTTTTTAGATGAATCATCGGTCCTGTCCTGGTGAATGGCGCGGCTCACCTTGATTTAATGATGAGCACAGCATCTTGCCCGAAAGTTGTGTTTTTTGCTACATTCTCGCTGAGAGTTAGCGTAAAATACCGAATTCTTCTAAAGTACTTTTATCATGACAAAATATATTTTCATCACAGGCGGTGTGGTTTCCTCATTGGGCAAAGGGGTGGCAGCAGCCTCCCTTGGTGCTATTCTAGAGGCGCGGGGTTTAAAGGTAAATCTAATGAAATTAGACCCTTACATCAACGTTGACCCTGGCACTATGAATCCTCTCCAACATGGCGAAGTCTTTGTGACCGAAGACGGGGCAGAAACTGACCTTGATCTTGGCCATTATGAGCGCTTTGTGCGGGTCAAAATGACCAAGGCGAATAACTTCACCACTGGCCGCGTTTATGCCAATGTCATCCGCAAAGAACGTAAGGGGGATTATTTAGGCGGCACTGTCCAAGTCATCCCGCATATTACCGATGAAATTAAACGCTGCATTATTGAAGGCGCGGGTGATATCGATGTAGCGCTCATTGAAATTGGCGGGACGGTAGGGGACATTGAATCCTTGCCCTTTTTAGAAGCGATACGCCAGATGCGGATTGAACTTGGGCGTCAGCAAACGCTTTTTATTCACCTTACCTTGCTGCCTTTTATTGCAACCGCAGGTGAAGTGAAAACCAAACCAACGCAGCATTCCGTCAAAGAACTACGGTCCATCGGTATTCAGCCGGATATTTTACTCTGCCGCAGCGATAGGCCCATTCCTGAAAGTTCACGCTCCAAAATTGCACTCTTTACAAACGTCGAAAAAGAAGCCGTGATTCCACTGCTCGATGTTGATTTTATTTATCAACTCCCCATCGCATTACATAATCAAAAGCTGGATCAAATTGTGGCTGAACATTTAGCACTGCAAGTGAAAGCCGCTGATTTGAGTGAATGGCAGCGGGTGGAAGAGGCTTACCGCCATCCTGAGGCGGACATTAAGATAGGCATGGTTGGTAAATACGTTGATTTAACCGATTCCTATAAATCACTTTCGGAAGCGCTAAAACACGCAGGTATTCAAACGCGGACCCGTGTGCATATTGTGTATATTGATTCCGAAGAACTTGAGAAAAAGGGCGCAACCGCATTACTTGATAAATTAGATGCGATATTAGTACCCGGTGGTTTTGGCAAGCGCGGCGTGGAAGGTAAAATTCTCGCGGCACAATACGCGCGTGAAAATAATATTCCCTATTTGGGCATTTGTCTTGGTATGCAAATTGCGATTATTGAATACGCACGGCATGTCGCGAATATGCCAAAGGCATGCAGCACCGAATTTACCCCTAATACACCGTATCCCGTGGTCGCACTCGTTGCTGAGTGGATAGATCAAACCGGTGCGCGTGTTGAGCGTAATGAAAAATCAGAGGTGGGTGGTACCATGCGTTTAGGGGGTTATCCCTGTCATATTGAACCAGGCACGCTTGCACACAAACTTTATGGAAAAGCAGTCATTCTTGAGCGTCATCGACACCGGTATGAAGTGAATAATAATTTATTGCCAGCCATTGAAAAAGCAGGTTTAAAAATATCGGGACGATCAGAGAATAAACTAGTGGAATTGATTGAATTACCCAATCATCCGTGGTTTGTCGCTTGTCAATTTCATCCAGAATTTACGTCCACACCACGCGATGGCCATCCACTTTTTGCGGCCTTTGTAACGGCGGCCAAACACTATCGCAAGCAGCATTTTGGAGAGTAGACGCATGAAAATAGGCGGATTTGAAGCTGGCCTTAATCAACCATTTTTTTTAATCGCGGGCCCTTGTGTGATTGAAGGCGAGCAATTTGCGCTTGATACGGCAGGTGCATTAAAGGAAATCACGAAAGAATTACACATCCCATTTATTTATAAATCATCGTTTGATAAAGCAAATCGTACCTCCATGAATAGTTTTCGTGGCTTAGGATTAGAAAAAGGATTGGAAATTTTAGCAGCGGTCAAAAAACAAATTGGTGTTCCTGTATTGACTGACGTACATGAAGATACACCGCTTGAAGAAGTGGCCAGTGTCGTTGATGTGATGCAAACGCCTGCTTTTTTATGCAGACAGACCAACTACATCCAACGCGTTGCGCAAACTGGTATTCCAATTAATATCAAAAAAGGCCAGTTTTTATCGCCTTGGGAAATGAAGCACGTGGTTGAAAAAGCACGTGCCACGGGCAACAAAGCAATTATGGTGTGTGAGCGCGGTGCTTCCTTTGGTTATAATAATTTAGTGTCTGATATGCGTTCGCTTTCCGTGATGCGTGAGACGAATTGTCCAGTCGTGTACGATGCAACGCATTCAGTGCAATTGCCGGGCGGCAGTGGTACCACCTCAAGCGGTCAACGCCAATTTGTGCCAGTGCTGGCGCGCGCCGCCATGGCGGCTGGTATTGCGGGTATTTTTATAGAAACGCACCCTGATCCTGATAAAGCGCCTTCCGATGGCCCTAATATGTGGCCGCTTGCGAGAATGCGTGAATTACTTTTCATGTTGAAAGAAATTGATAGCATTGTAAAACGCTCGCCATTGCTTGAAGGTTGAAATGAAGCTGAGTTTCGGTGAGGCATAGTGACTTCTCTCAGCATGTTTCGATGAACCAGCGCAAGATGTCGCGATATTGCCAAACGGTTGTTGTGAATGCCCACCAGTTGCAGAAGCGAGACAGATAAGCTCTGATACGGCTGAGCTCTCGCCCGAACGGTTCAAAGCTTTCTGGGCAGATTAAGTGGTATTTTAAGGTTTTCTTAAGCCTTTACCGTCAAAATTGTGACCAATATCAAAAAGAGATAACCAAACGAGGTGAGTGATGCCAGATAATCGTAATCCAAATCCAGACGAGTTGAAAAAATCGAACTTTGATCCAAACGATCGCAATCGAGTCAAGCAGCCGGCGGATGCCTATTTAACTCAATTGCCATCCGATATTTTGCGCGGTGAAATTGGCAAGAAGTGGCTTTCACCGGAAGATCAATACAACTTATCACGAATATCTTGCGGTTTGTACACGCCCCTTAAAAATCTAGCGAGTAAGCACGTCCATGCATTCCTTACCCACGTTGTCCGCGGTGAAAAAGCGCAAGTGGAAGCGATGATTCAACGTGACCCACGCTTACTGTTAGAAAAAATGCAGGTAAAAGACG
>MGYG01000015.1 GCA_001801635.1 Gammaproteobacteria bacterium RIFCSPHIGHO2_12_FULL_43_28 | reverse complement strand
ACCATTGATGCTATCAAAGAACGAACAGAAGCTATTTTGCACCAACATGGATTGCATTTCGATCTCCGTTGGCAAATCGGCGGTGAACCCTTTATCACCAAAAAAGGGAAGCTCGTGACAGCGACACAGCGTGCAATCAAAGAAATAACTGGTCTTGATAGCGTATCCTCGACCGGTGGCGGTACCTCGGATGGTCGCTACATTGCACCGACAGGCGCAGAAGTGGTCGAGCTAGGTGTTTTAAATGCAACCGCTCACCAAATTGATGAGCGTGTGCGTGTTGAGGACTTAGACACGCTAGCACGTATTTACGAGAAATTATTAAAGATTTTATTAGACGTTGCGACTTAAACCAATTGCACGCAACCGCATTCTGGTTTAACCTTACGCCCATTCGAACGGAAGCGGTTGAAAGATTTGGAGAGATGTCCGAGCGGCTGAAGGAGCACGCCTGGAAAGCGTGTATACGTTAATAGCGTATCGAGGGTTCGAATCCCTCTCTCTCCGCCAAGAGAAAAGATACCCGCTTTATGGGTGTCTTTTCTCTTGGTAAAGAGAGGGATGCGAACCCGAGCAGAGGGTTCGACAAAACGGCAGGATTGCCGTTTTGCACGCACGCTCTTTGTGCGCCCGTGCGAACCCGAGAACCCATAGCAGCGAGTATTGGTCCCTTCGCGACGCTAAGCTGTGAACCCCGCCAGGTCCGGAAGGAAGCAACGGTAGCAACTGATGCGGGCGCCGATGTGTGGCTGGTGCTCGCTGCTATTGGTTTCTCTGTGCGAATGTCAGAACAGGATGAACGTATGAGCTATCAAGTATTAGCCCGCAAGTGGCGCCCTCGTCGTTTCAAAGACATGGTAGGTCAAGAATCTATTCTTCGCATACTGGAAAACGCGATCGAACAAAGTCGCTTGCACCATGCCTATCTCTTTACCGGTACCCGTGGTGTTGGTAAAACCACCGTCGCCCGTATTCTTGCCAAATGTTTAAATTGCGAAGCTGGCATCACCTCCAACCCGTGCGGCACCTGTGCAACTTGCACGAGCATTGATGCGGGTCAATTTCTTGATTTATACGAAATCGATGCTGCTTCCCGCACCAAAGTTGAGGATACGCGCGAATTACTTGATAACGTGCTTTATCCGCCGACACAAGGCCGCTTTAAGATTTACCTGATCGATGAAGTGCACATGCTCTCAAACCATAGCTTTAATGCGTTATTAAAGACGCTGGAAGAGCCGCCAGCACATGTTAAGTTCTTGCTTGCAACCACCGATCCAAAGCGCCTGCCTGTCACGATTCTCTCGCGTTGTTTGCAATTTCATTTAAGACGTATCACACCAGAAAAAATCAGTCAGCACTTGCAATACATTTGCGAGGCTGAAACCGTTTCTTGTGAGACGAAAGCCCTCGAAAAACTCGCGAAGGCCGCTGATGGCAGCATGCGAGATGCGCTCAGTTTGCTTGATCAAGCTATCGCCTATGGGCACGGCGCCGTGCGCGCGGAAGAAGTCAATGCCATGCTCGGTTGTATGGCACAAGATGACTTGCTGCCGCTTATTGAAGCGCTTGCAACACACGATGGTAAAAAACTCTTTAGCGCAATCAATCAACTATCAGAACACGCGCCAGATTTTCAGCAAGCACTTGAAGAATTAATCAGCTTGTTCCATCATCTTGCACTACAACAAATGGTGCCCGACGCAAGTTATGCGCCAGAAGCCCTGCTTCCTTTCGCAAAACGTTTTACACCGGAAGAAATACAACTTTACTACCAAATTGCGCTCTTGTGTCGGCGTGATTTGGCCTATGCGCCCTCCCCGCAGCAAGGTTTTGAAATGGCCATGTTACGCATGCTGGCATTTGCGCCGGCAGAAGCTACTCAAAAAATGCATCTCGTGGCGTTAGCAGAAAAAAGCGCCGCACCCCGCACAAAACCCGCCGCTTTGCCGGCGAATGCAAACAAAACCAATACGGCAACCCCACAAAGCATACAACCTGCCGTTGAAACAACGGGCAGTCTGCCGGGGTGGCGCAGCATGCTGATGCAACTTAACTTAACTGGCATGGCACAAGCATTGGCAAACAATTGCATGTTAAAAAACATCACGGGCGATAAAGTTGAACTGACTATCTCGATCAAGCATCAACCCATGCTGAATCAAAAACTGGAAGATCGACTACGGGAAGCGCTCAGCCACTATTTAAAACGTCCCATCCGGCTTCAAATTAGCGTTACCGCGGATGAGATTATCACGCCGCATAAAGCTGAGCAGACGGAACAGTCTAAAAAACTGGAAACGGCAACGATGGCCATCATGAGCGACCCACAAGTAAAGCAATTAATCGACATGTACGATGCAACGGTTGATGTATCATTAAAATAGAACCATTGTTTTATCTTTGATAGAATAGGGTCTGTTTACATTTCGTTTTGCATGGCGAAAAGGTTGATGTTTTGATTAAAATTTAAGAACGTTCGAGGCGAATAGCTATTCTATTTAACGAGAATGTTCTTAAATTTTAACAAAATCAGCGGCATTTGCAGCCGCAAAACGAAATGTAAACAGACCCTAATGCATTATTAGTAAATAAATGAGGAAACACCATGAATAAACCAGGTGAGAGCAAAGTCGGCTTAAACGACATCATGAAACGCGCCCAGGAAATGCAGAAAAAGCTGCAAGAAATCCAAAAGCAAGTCGCAGATATGGAAGTCATTGGTCAATCAGGCGGCGGCATGGTAAAAATCACGATGACGGGTCAACACTATGCCAAAAAAGTGGTACTTGATTCTAATCTCTTGAAAGATGATAAAGCCATCATCGAAGATTTAATTGCGGCAGCCATTAATGATGCGACCGATAAAATCGAAAAAAACTTGCGTGAAAAAATGGGCAGCCTTGCTGGCATGAAAATGCCTGATGGATTCGGCGGTCTATAATCTGCTATGCGATTCAGCCCTCTGCTCGAACAACTGATTGAATCGTTACGTTGCTTGCCAGGCGTTGGCCCTAAAACAGCCCAGCGCATGGCAATTCAACTTTTAACGCGCAGTCGTGAAAACGGCAAGCGACTTGCCCACTCCCTGCAAGAGGCAATGACAAAAATCAAACATTGCGCGCAATGCCGTATCTTTAGCGAGGCTGACTACTGTGAAATTTGCATCTCGACTCACCGCGACCCAACGCTTTTATGTATTGTCGAAAATCCCATTGATGTCACGGTGGTTGAACAAACCGGCGGATTCAAGGGGAAATATTTTGTCTTACTTGGACGACTATCACCACTCGATGGCATGGGCCCTGATGAAATTGGCATCGCACAATTAAAAGTGTTATTTGAACGCAGCGAGATCAAAGAAGTCATTCTTGCCACCAACCCAACCGTTGAAGGTGAAGCAACCGCGCATTACATTGCTGAACTAGCAAAACCCTTTGCCATTAAAACAACTCGCATTGCCCACGGTGTTCCTATTGGCAGTGAACTCGAATATATTGACAGTAATACGCTTGCACACGCGCTTGCAGGTCGCGATATGTTTTAGAATTGGTTATTTCTAAAAGGAGTTCCAAAAACGGTGGAACCCCTTTCTTGGGCAGGACTTCTCTACCTTCATTCTACTTAGGACGACGTCCGGATCGTGTTTCCATTGGGTGCGGTTTATTTATCTCTTCGGATGGGATAAATTGCTTACGACCTTTGCTTTTTGAGTGCTTTTTATCCTTTTTTTCACTCACTGTGTTAATCACAGGTTTTTTTACATTATTTTTTTCAAAAAAGAGGCCCTCATAACGCGCTTTCAGGAACTCTTGCTTGGTTGGTAGCTGTTGCTTTTCGACGGTTTCAACGTGTTTAAGGTCGGTTCTCTTCACACTAGCAAGCTTAGGAATGACATCATTCAGGAACTCTTGCTTGGTTGGTATGTGTTGCTTTTCGACGGTTTCAACGTGTTTAAGGTCGGTTCTCTTCACACTAGCAAGCTTAGGAATGACATCATTAGTATAAACTTCGCGCTGATGGACAGCGCTCATTTTTTTGTATTTATTAAATAGGTCAATCGCTTCTTTTCTTGATCCTTCATCTAATTGATTATCAGCGCTTATACCAATAGCGCCATCAATATTATGATACATAATACTTCTAATCATTGACGGCATTATTTGTTTCAACTTCATATAGGTATGTAAAATATCAGCCTGAACTTGCAACATTGCACCAGTGATGAGTTTGGACTTTTCAGAATCGCTTAGTTTTAATTCCTTTGAAATTTCAATAAGCTCTTCAATCAGTGATAGTTGATAAAAGCGAACTTTATTCGCTTTTTCTAGTATTCGAAGATCATTTTCCGCACCATGCTTTTTTAGCACCATGCCTGCAAGTGCGTTAAAATTAGTTTCTAGTTCACTGGCGGGTAAAAATTTGAATTGAGGCATTAAGTGTCTCCTTTTTTGAACAAGTTCCTGGTAGGTTTCTGGTCTTCTAGTCGCATCACGCTAATCTTGTGATTTAACGCAAAAACCAATCTCTACTATATTGAGCAAGTCTTAAGGAAATCTTAAAAAAACTTAATGCAAGCGCGAGCGATAGGTTTTCGTAATAGCAGTAGGGGCCGTTAAAACAAATTTGGGGATCTCCGCAATATACATCACCTCGTCTAGATTTTGTATTTCATAAAAACCTTCCATCGTGCCCTGCGGGGTCAACAACTGGCAATAACTCGTATAGGAAAACGATTTCCCGGGTTTAATAACAGGCTGCAAGCCAATAACACCCGCCCCATGAATCTCTTCCACTTTACCGCTCAAATCCGTAATCTTCCAGAAACGATGTAGCAGTTGGATAATTTCATCACTCTCATTCAGGATAGTAATATCATAAGACCAGACAAATTTCTGATGCGGCGGATCCGACTGCTCAAGGACGTAATGCGGACGCGACGTAATGATGATCTTTTCGTTGCGCTGATAGTTGCCCTTTTTTTTCTTGTCATCTTGCTGCGCCATGCGACAAACCTCTATAAATAAACCGCTGCGATAAGCAAAATAAGGACGATGTAAGCCACTAGCCCAAGCCGGGCTATTTTTGCTGAAAAGTGAATTTTTGAATATTGATCATCTTGCTGCATAAGTGTTTTCAACTCTTTTCTATGGCATTTAATAATTTTTGATGCACATTACCAAAACTGGAATTACTCATAACGACGACATGGTCGCCTGAGCAGAGCAGCGGTACTAATCCAGCCACCAATTGATCAACGCCATCATAAAGTGACACAGGTTGTTTAAATTCAGCTAGCGCTTCCTTTAACCCCCAATCAATGGCTGTCTCTTGACAGACTACCATGTCCGCCGCGAGAAACGCTTGGCGTAGCGCATTTTTATGTGTACCCGTACGCATCGTATAAGAACCAAACTCAACGACCGCAATCAGGCGTGATTGACTACCAATATTCGCGCGTAACCCAGCTAATGTGGTAGCGATGGCCGTGGGGTGATGGGCAAAATCATCGTACACGGTAATATGCTTTGCCTCCCCTTTCTTTTCCATGCGGCGCTTCACACTTTTGAAATGACTAAAGGCGGGCAACATCGTGGCCAAATCAACGCCCGCGTGAGTGCACGCTGCAATCACAGCCAATGCATTCATGACGTTATGTTTACCTAATAACGACCAATGCACTTCGCCCACCAATACATCGTGATGAAAAACGCTAAATGCACTACCGTCTTCTGCAATTAATTCAGCACGCCATTCGCCCTGCGTCAAACCAAAATCAGTCACTGGTGTCCAACAACCCATGGCCAACACATCCGTTAAATTAGCGTCTTCTGCCTGCCGTACGATAAAACCATTGCGAGGAACGATGCGTACCAAATAATGAAACTGACGTTTGATTGCATCGAGGTCAGGAAAAATATCCGCGTGATCATATTCAAGATTATTTAAGATTAACGTTTTTGGATGGTAATGCAAAAACTTGGAGCGTTTATCAAAAAAGGCGCTGTCATATTCATCTGCTTCAATCACAAAATACTGACTATTGCCCAAACGTGCCGAGACAGCAAAATTATCCGGCACACCGCCGATCAAAAAACCTGGCTGCAAACCGGCATGTTCGAGTACCCATGCCAATAAACTGGATGTCGTCGTTTTCCCATGCGTACCCGCAACGGCAAGCACTGAACGGTCTTTTAAAACATGCTGATAAAGCCACGCAGGACCAGACAGATAAGAAATATCATTTTCTAAAATAGATTCCATGGCGGGATTGCCGCGCTTAATCACATTACCCACGATGACACAATCAATGTTTGGATCGATATGGGCGGGGTCATACCCTTCCATTAACGTGATGCCCTGCTCACGCAGTTGCGTACTCATAGGCGGATAAACATTGGTATCAGAGCCGGTGACCTCGTGCCCGCTATGCTTTGCGAGCACTGCGATTCCACTCATAAACGTTCCGCAAATACCCAAAATATGTATGCGCATCAGCTAGCCTCACTATTAGATCGTGATTTCAAATTAATAAGTGTGCTATTATTAACGAATTTGAAGTATCCCGCAAAGGATTATGCGACCATGGATATTGAAGGACAGCTTGAGGTGCTAGCGGATAGCGTTATTCTGCTTGACCGAATCGGACGTATTGTTAGCTGGAACACAGGTGCCGCCACCTTATTTGGTTACTCAAAAAAAGAAGTGCTCGGGCGCTCTGTTAATTTAATTTATGATCGCAATTATCCCTTCCCGAAACTCATTCAAGAAATAAGTAACCAGCAAAAAAAATGGCAAGAAGATACGCCGTTTATTCACAAAAATGGTGAAAAAGGCCGGTGCAGGACCTATTTATGTGCACTTCCACCGAATGAACAAAAAGCCAACGCGCTATTAATTCATCAAAACATTTCTGCTTACAAAGCAGTAGAAGAAGAACTGCAAGCAGAAAATCAACGCTTGTCGAGACAATTAACGGCCCTGCTTGCCGGATTTCTAAATACTAATTCACTCCTCGTCGAAACCATGAGTAGCCTTGAACAAACCGAAAGACGATTGCGTGAGAGTGAACTACGCTTTCATTTGTTAGCAGAAAATGCGAAAGACGTTATCTCGCGTCATTCACCGGATGGTGCCTACTTATATGTCTCTCCCGCTTGTGAGAATTCATTTGGCTACACACCCGACTATTTGACGGGTAGAAACATCTATAAACTCATTCATCATGATGATCACAATAAAATAAAAAAAGCATTTACCCGTCGCCGTGAAGATACACAGCCAAAACCAGTCGTCTACCGTGTCAAACGTAAAGAGGGAGAATTTCGTTGGTTTGAGAGCAATATACGACTCATCACTGACGAGCAAACCCGAATGATTAGCGAAATACAGCTTGCTTCCCGCGACATTACTGATCGTGTATTAGATAAAAAAGCAAGATTGCGCGGTCAGCAATTAGCGCACGTCTTTCGTTTAAGTACCATGGAAGAAATGGCCTCTGGCATGGCGCATGAAATTTGCCAACCACTTGCCGCGATCGTCAATTACACGCGTGGCTGTGTTAGACATCTAGAAAATAGCGCGTACGATCAAGATCAACTACGTAACGTGATGGAAAAAGCGGCGATGCAGGCAGAACGTGCCGGTGAAATTGTCCAGCGCTTAAAAAACTTTTTCTGTAAAGGTCAACTGCTTAAAACCTCTTGTAAAATTAATAATGCCATCAGAGAAATCGTTGGCCTTGCCAAAAATGAATTAACATCGTCTAAAACAAAAATTGACTTTGATTTTGATAGAATCATTCCTTTTACTTTCATCGATAAGATTCAGATTCAACAAGTCATTTTAAATCTGATTCATAATGCCATCGAAGCAATGACGGAAAATCATATCAAAGATAAACGTATTTATATCCAAACCAAAACGCTCGCCAATGGCATGATAGAGGTGAAATTTACCGATAGTGGCCCTGGCTTTCCCAAAGAAATTATCAACAAAGCGTTTGAGCCTTTCTTTACGACGAAAGCGCACGGTCGTGGTATGGGTCTTGCGATTTGTCGATCAATCATTGAAGCCCATGGCGGGCAATTGATTATCCACCCCAATACAGGGGGCCAGAGTTGGATTAAATTTACGTTACCTGTTTCGATTTGATTTATTTTGTAATGATGCGATGGGAGCGATGAAAATATGTCAACCTTAGAACCTATTGTTTATATCATTGATGATGATCAGGCCATGGTAGAATCCTTATCCTGGATCATTGAATCTATTGGCCTTAAGGTGAAAACCTTTTTACGCGCGCAAGACTTTCTTGAGCAATACAACCCTCAGCAACATGGCTGCCTATTGCTCGATGTTAGAATGCCCGGCATGAGTGGGCCTGAGTTACAAACTAAGTTGAATGAGCAAGGTCTCCCAACGTTACCTATCGTTTTCATTAGCGGCCATGGCGATGTTCCCCTTGCTGTCCGGGTCATGAAGGCAGGCGCTATCGATTTTCTCACTAAACCCTTTAATGATCAGATTCTAATCGAGAGCATTAATAAGGCACTACGAATTGACAAAGCAAACCGTGAAAAGCGCCAGGAAAGCGCACAGGCGCGCGCCAAGTTTGCGTTATTGTCCCCACGTGAGATACAAGTATTGCAAGGAATCGTGGCGGGCAAACCAAATAAAGTGGTCTCTGCCGAATTAACCATTTCCTTGAAAACGGTCGAAGCGCATCGGGCCTCGGTGATGAAAAAAATGGGCGTTAAGTCCGTGCCCGAACTCGTTAAATTGGTCCTCACAAATAGCATTGAAGAAGAGGTCGTTGAAGAAGAATAAAACAATACGCCCATAAACTGGGTACATCTAAATCAACTTGGTAGTTTCCCGATGGGAATAACCCTGCCCTTGGTAGGGATTTTTCGCTAGCACCCTATGGCTTTCTCCTAATTTCTATCCGCATTCAATAGTGCGATCATTAGTTCAATCACTAAGAAAAACAAAAACGGATAAAGGCGGTAACGGAGATCGCAGCCATGGATGCCAAAAAACAAGTACTAATTGTGACCAACTCCATCACGGATGATGAAGTTTTGGAAATCCAGCAAGCCTTTGACGATAAAATTGCTCCCTTAATGAACATCAATCTCAGCCTTGTGCACGTTATTCCACGCTTGCCCACGTGTTACTTTAATATTCCTTCCATGGGGATATTAATTGAACGCTATTATGCTGAAGCCAAAAAATCGCTCAATCAAGTGGGGAAAATGCTCTCTGTCACAAAGCGCAACCAATGGCTGATCTCCGGCAAGACCCGGACTGAAGTATTACGTTTGGCCAACAGATTAAGTTCCGATTTTATTTTAGCTAGCGCAGAGCAGATTCAAGAATTGCAACGCTCGTTATTTTTCAAAAACATTCATCAGTACACCATGATTAAGAGCATTGATCATTTAAAACAATTAGAAAGCAATACACTCAAGTAAGTCGTGTGTATCTCCTCGAAACGAACTTGAGATCCCTGCCCTGTATTGAAACCTCCCATTCAATACGGGGATTTTTTTACATTGACGTCACACCGTAATCACGCTATTTTTTATCCATTTTGTTAATTGAATGGGAGGGTTTTGTGATGGAAAAATGGAATGCATTGTATGCACAATCAGGCGGCGTTACCGCGGTCATCAATGCAAGCGCTTCTGGATTAATTGAAACAGCCCGTAAACATAGTGATCAAATTGGCAACGTTTTTGCCGCGCGTAATGGCATTATTGGCGTACTCACCGAAGATTTAATTGATACAAGCCTTGAATCAGAGGCGGATATTGCAGCCCTACGTTATACGCCAGCAGGTGCTTTTGGTTCTTGCCGTCACAAATTAGGTAGTATTGAAAAACATCGCAAACAATATGAACGCTTAGTTGAAGTCTTTTCGGCGCACCACATCCGTTATTTTTTCTATAATGGCGGCGGTGACTCACAAGATACAGCGCACAAAGTGTCGCAAATCAGTAAAGAATTAGGCTATCCCATTACCTGTATTGGCATTCCTAAAACGGTCGATAACGATTTACCCTTCACTGACAACTCCCCTGGTTTTGGTTCCGTTGCCAAATACGTTGCGGTTTCTATCCGCGAAGCGGGGATGGACGTTGCCTCCATGGCGGAAACCTCAACCAAAGTGTTTATCATGGAAGTCATGGGTCGTCACGCGGGTTGGATTGCCGCAGCAGGCGGTCTTGCCGCTGAAAAAGACGGTGATTCCCCACACATTATCCTCTTTCCCGAAATCCCACTTAAGGTAGATGCTTTCTTGGCGCGGGTAAAAGCCTGTGTTCTAAACTATGGTCACTGCTCGATTGTGGCTTCCGAAGGGTTGAAAAATGCGGAAGGGCAATTTGTTTCAGACCAAGGCTTAGTCGATGCATTCGGCCATAAACAATTAGGCGGTGTTGCGCCGATCATTGCAAAAATCGTGAAAGAAAGTTTGGGTTACAAATACCACTGGGCGCTGGCTGATTACTTACAACGCGCAGCAAGACATATCGCCTCAAAAACGGATGTCGAACAAGCATATGCCATGGGCAAAGCCGCCGTGGAATTCGCACTCGCCGGTAAAAATGCCGTGATGCCAATCATTGTGCGGGAAAAAGGTAATACGTATCGCTGGAGCGTTGGCGAAGCACCGCTTGAAAAAGTCGCCAACGTCGAAGTTAAAATGCCGCGTGATTATATTACTGACGATGGTTTTGGTATTACCGATGCATGCAGAGCATATCTTTCACCACTTATTCAAGGTGAAGATTATCCGACGTACAAAAACGGTTTACCGCAGTATGTGAAACTGAAAAATACGGCGGTCGCGAAGAAATTAGATGCGACGTTTGAAGTGGCGTAGCGTTAGATCCGAACGCAGTGCACCCACACCTCTTCGCAAAAACCTAACGGGGGGTGGGTCGTGCTGATGGTAGCGCAGGTTGCTTTTTTGCTTCTATTTGAATGGAAATGTCCTTCACATTATTCGGATAAACCGCTGCAATGGCTTGGTCCCATAATTTTTTAGCTTCATCGCCATACGTGGTGATGGCCGGCAAGGGGTCATCGCCATGAATAGCTTGATAGGCTTTTAACATCGCTTTAAACGTCTCTAAATCATTTGTATTAGTGCTAAATTGAGTCGGCTGAATCGTAAAGATGCTCTTACCAAGAGATGCGATATATATATCCCGACCTTTTACACGCTCAAGTTGCCAGCCTTCTTTACTTAACGCTGTCGTGATTGTTTTTATATTTTCTGTGCTTGTAT
>MGYG01000014.1 GCA_001801635.1 Gammaproteobacteria bacterium RIFCSPHIGHO2_12_FULL_43_28 | reverse complement strand
GAGCTATCTGGCCGTGCTTTAAGAGATGCCTATTAAACCGATTGAGGCGGGGGGAGTCAAGTAAGTTTCGCGAAAATATTAGGATTTTTTGCTCAGGCGTATATCTCAGGTTTGCGGCTTGATGGCCGTTGATCTAATTTTCTTGGTATTATAGCCATTATTTGTGCTAAAATTACTCAACAATTAAAATAATGACACAATTTTCACGCAGGTATTTTAAATATGATGCACCTATTACGAGGTAAAATAGATGTACACTCAGAATGAGGATCTGCAAGCACAGCTTTTTAAAGCAGCAAAATCAGGTGATTTGAAAGCGCTCACTGACGCTATCGACAAAGGGGCAGATGTGAATGATTCTGATAAATCCGGTCGCGGATGGAATAGATTTAATACCCCACTGCACTATGCTGTAAAGATTGCCAGCCTTGAGTGCGTCAAAAAACTACTGCATGCTGGCGCAAAAGTGTATTTTGATAATCATGAAGGAGAGACTCCACTTCATATTGCGGCGAGGTATCGCAACGCTGAATATTTGGAGATGATGCTTAACTATGCTAAATCACAGTTAAATAGTGTTGAAATGTTTCTTAATAAGACAGATAGCATGCGTCCACCACCTATTCATATAGCGGCAATGTATGGCAGTAAAGATTGCTTGCGGATATTGATTCAGCATGGGACTAAACCAGACTTGAAATACGGTTCATGCACGCTACTTAAAAGTACTACTGTAAGAAAAAAGGGTATTGGCTGTATGGAGGCGCTTATCGAGCAGCTTGTCGAGATTGATGAAAGCGAAGATGTTACTTGTGAAATGGTTCAACGATTAGTAAGAAATAATAGTCCCATCGATATTATTGAGTTACTTCGATCTAAATCAAAGCTCAAAATTGATGGCATGCTTTCCAATATGCTAGTTACTATGGCTAAGGAAGGGTGTGATGAGAGTTTAGAGTTACTCATCAAGCTTGGCGTTGATGTCAGACAAGCTGATAATTATGTCGGCACGGCGCTTCATTATGCGGCACAAAATGGTGAAGATGTATGTGTTGAGATATTGCTTGCCGCAGGTGCCGACATCGTTTGTTATAATTCTTGTAATGAAACACCTCTTCATTCTGCAGCAGAATACCCGAATCCGAATTGCCTAGAATTACTTATTCAGACGGCAGAGAAAAATAATATTAAGCATGTCGTTAATACGAAATTTAATGACAATCATCCCGCGCCCATTCATTCTGCTGTACAAGCAGGAAATGTAAAATGCATTAACTTGCTAATTAAGAATGGAGCTGATCTTAACTCTATATGGATTGATAATAATAAAAAACATCTCACACCGCTTCAGGTTGCTATTTATCGCAAGCACATTGATTGTATTAATGAGCTAACCAAACAACATTTTGTTATTGTGGATGATTGCGTTTTTCAAGCGACAGCATTAAAAGAAAAAATCAATAATTGGCTTGAAGAGTGTCATTATTCACTTGAGGAGAAGCAGAAAATCCAACAAATTTTTAGGTCCAATGTTGAATCATCTGAGCCTTTGTTTGATGCGATGCAAAAAGAGACGGCGAATGGATTAACTAGCTACATCAATAAATTTGGCATTAAACATCATCAAGAAACGGCGATTAGTTTTTTGGGTGCCATTAACCAAAGTAAGAGTATGGGTGAATTAAGTGAGACGGCAAAAACACACTTGAAAACATTTGATAATGTACCTGATGTATCAGTCTGGCAGAAATTATCTAATAAATTATCAAGTAGACAATATGAGGTTCTCACACTCTGGAAGCAGCCTCGTTCAAGCTGCTCTTCCAATAGTGAGTACTTTCAATTAATCCAAGGGCAAGATGAGAAATATAAAAATATGCTAAATTAGCATTTACGCTATGCAGTTAATCAGCACTGAAGCGCTAGCATCTGCATTTATTTAATTCTTTCGCTCCTTCGCTGAACTTATTTGCATTTTTGGAAAGCTCAAAGGTTGTTTTTTCTAGCTCAGCAAGCTTGTCACCTCTCTCCGTTAGCTTTTGAATGTTTGTCTGCATAATTTGTTTTGTATCTTGAATGTCAACTTGCATATTTTTAGTAATGATATCGCAGGAAGTAAATCCAAGCGGATTGTTGATTACCGCTTGCAAATTTGTGCGCGCAAGTTCCGGTTGCATATGAATATGTTCAATATTAATCATTAATCGCGCTATTTCATAAGGATCTAATTTGCGTGCGCTGTTTATCGCGATAATAATATTTTTATCTGTTAGTACATGAAAATAGTGATGTTCATCATTGGTGGAATTGTAATAAGTCTGATCGTTCTCAATTATACTATTCTCAATTATACTATTGTGTATGAGTGGCAGCGTTTCTTTTTCTAACGATGCCAGCAGATTATCATTAAATAGGGATAACATGTTTTTCGTTTGCGCTGATTGAATTGGTTTTGGTTTATCTGTTTCAATAAACATATAATCGTGGTAATCATAAATCCCAATTGCATATAGCATGGTGCGCTCCTTCTGTTTGTTACGGTTTGCGTGTCACTTATTTTCAATATAACCCACAGGTTTCTCACTACCTTCACCAAATAAAAATTTTTCCATTTCTTTTAACAAAAATGCTTTCGCTTCGCGATCAATCAAACTCAAACGATATTCATTAATCAACATGGTTTGATGATTAAGCCACGCTTGCCAAGCGGCTTGCGAAATTTCATGGTAAATGTGTTGCCCCAATTCACCAGGCAACGGTGGTCGTGCTAAACCTTCCGCCTCTTGTTTTAACTTTACGCAATAAATCATTCGTGTCATGCCAACCCCGCTATGATGGTTTGAATTGGCTTGGGTAAGCCAAGGTTTTTCGGTCGGCTCAAGTTATACCAAATTTGCTGGCTAGCTTCCATGATAGCACAAACCTCAGTTTCAACGATCACGGGGAAAATATCCAAATGATAATGGCTAAACGTATGCCGAAATGCGGGAAGTGGCTTAAAACGCGGTGTTTTTGTTTGAAATTGATCGCGACAATATGCGCGTAATGCCTTGGTATCTTGCTGGTTCGCTATTTCGGGCAAACTCCATAACCCGCCCCAAATCCCCTTGGAAGGCCGTTTTAGCAATAAAACGGCGCGGCCTTTCTTAATGATGAGAAAAGTCGCCGTGCGAACAGGCAGCGCTTTGGTGGCTTTTTTGACGGGGATGGTGTCGGCGCATCCTAATGCATTCGCTAGGCATTTTTTGGCGAGTGGACAATCGCTACAACGCGGTTTGCTGCGTGTGCAAAGCGTTGCGCCTAAATCCATCATGACTTGTGTGTAATCAGCAATGCGCTCAGTCGGCGTATATTTTTCGGCAAGTGTCCAGAGGATTCCTTCTGTTTTTGCTTCATTCATCGGGGTGCGAATGGCATGTAAGCGTGCCAGTACGCGTTTGACATTGCCATCCAAGATCACGGCGCGTTGGTTAAAGGCAAGCGCTAAAATAGCACCTGCGGTTGAGCGGCCAACGCCAGGCAAGCACCGCATCGTCTCGAGTGTATTTGGAAATTCACCCTGAAACTCATCGCAAATAAGTTTAGCGGCTTTATGTAAGTTACGCGCTCGGCTGTAATACCCAAGTCCTGCCCAGAGGTGCAAAACATCATCTTCGTGAGCGCGAGCAAGTGTCTTCACATCGGGGAAGTGCTGCATGAAGCGTTCAAAATAGGGAACGACGGTTGCAACTTGCGTTTGTTGCAGCATGATTTCTGATATAAAGACGCGATACGGCGTTTTATTTTGCTGCCACGGTAAATGCTTGCGGCCGTGTTGGTCATACCAGCGCAGCAAGTGCTTTTGTAATGTTTTTGCAGTAAAAGTCACGGTTATTTACGGTCGTATGTGGTCTTCATGGTGATGAATAATTTCGTATAGTAAGGTTGCTGCTAATTTGGCTGTGCGATGATCAATATCATAGCGCGGCACGTGTTCAGCAATTTCATAGCTCACTACTTTACCCGAGATTGCGAGCTGACGCAAAAGGGGAATGAGGTGCCAAGGGTAGAGACCAAGTGGTTGAATGGAACTGACGCCGGGTGCAAAGGCTGGTGCGAAAACATCCAATGAAAGGCTGATGAAAATATAATCGTTTTCATCAATCACACGATCGGCAAAATCAGAGCATTTTTCACGTAATCCTTCGTGCATATCATCCGCTAAAATAGCTTTCACATTGTATTCCTTAGCAATATCAAACGCAGGGCGCAGATTGCCGACGTGCTGTATGCCAATACAATTGTAGTCAAAATGACGTCCCTCTGCTTCATGAGCGATAGCGATTTGATAAAAGGCGGTCGTCGCGCTGCCGCGGTTACTGGGATGCAAGCGATTAAGATCAAAATGTGCATCAAAGTTGATGATACCGAGGCGTTTTTGCGGTGAGTATGCTTTGGCAATGCCTTGGTAGTGTCCAAAGGCCATTTCATGTCCGCCGCCTAATACGAGCGGATGAATATTTTTATCTAGCAAAAGCTTAATGACCTCAGCAAGGCTAGCCTGGCTTGCTTCAAGGTCATGATCAGCGCAAACCACATTGCCCGCATCGTATAGTTTGATATTCGTTTTTTGCAGAGGGAGGCGTGCAAGACGCTGTCTAATGGCGGCTGGCCCCTCTTTGGCTCCTGTGCGACCAAGATCTCGTTGTACCCCTTCATCGCATTTGAAGCCAACAAATGCGAATGCCGTCTGCGTTGTCTTTTCAGGCACTTGTTTCATGAGGTCAATGGGCACCATATGGTGAGAGAAGCAGGTATCAGATGGTGGTTCGCTGCTTCGCTGCCACAGGAGGGGGTCTCCTGGTAAATAACGTGATTCCCAGCTCATGATTTAAGCATCACTATGAAAAGATTGGGGTTGACGTGGGCGATGTACGTAGGCCGGCTTTTTGCAATATCTCATCCGCTGTTAAGACATCCGCATAGACTGGTTGCAGTGCGGCGAGAAAAGCGGATTGAACGGTTTGCGCGTTAATGCTGGTATTATTGAATTCAAGTTGTTTGGCGGCACATGCATCTTGCACGACGGTCAAACTGAAACCAAGGTCATAAGCGGCACGAACCGTCGCATCGATGGTTAAATGTGTCATCATTCCGCAGACGATGAGCTGATTAATTTTGTTTTTGATGAGGTGATTCAGTAACGCAGTGTCTTTGAAGCTGTTTGGGTAGTGCTTCTTGATAATCATCTCACCTTTCACTGGTTGTACGCTTTCATGGAATTCCGCACCTTTGGTGCAAGGAAGTAGATAGGCAGCATTTGGCTGGGTTGAGATATGTTGAACGTGGATGATTGGCCATTTGTTTTTACGGTAGGCGGTCAGGATATCTTTTGCTTTGGCGCTTGCCTCCTGGCTTTTTTCAAGCGGTACTCTTCCATTGGGAAAATAGTCATTTTGAATCTCGAGCAGCAATAATGCAGTATTCATGCCGGTTCCTTTTCTTTTTGAATATTATTCATATTTAATCACTTTTGTCAGAATAAACAATAATAACAAACTTTTAGAAAAAAAACATTTTGATATCTAATGGTTAGGATTCATTCGTTCTGTTCATCTTTTTTACCAGTTGAAAATGAGAATTATTCTTAACTGCGCAGGTTGTTTCGGTAGTATAAAGCTTCTACAATCGATGGATATTCTTAGATGATGGCTCGTTCATGCGGCGCAACAAGGTAGCATTGAAGGAAAAAATCGGCCAATTGCTGTTGGTTGGTTTTAAAGGTCAAGCGGTACATAGAGAGGATGCCATCGCGCGGTCTATTTTGACGGGTCGTATCGGCGGTGTAGTATTGTTTGACTACGATTTTCAAACAAAAACCCACGTGCATAATATTGAAAGCCCAAGCCAACTAAAACAATTGACCTCGACGTTGCAGCGTTTCGCGGGCAAGACGCCATTATTTATTGGGATAGATTATGAAGGTGGATACGTTAATCGTTTAAAAGCGCAATATGGATTTCCAAAAACCGTTGCGGCAGCTGATATTGCAACATGCTCACAGGAAGAGGCGGCGCATGAGGCGGCAAGGATGGCAAAAACACTGCAATCAGTCGGTGTGAATTTGAATTTTGCGCCAGTGCTAGATGTGAATGTGAACGCTGAAAGTCCCGCGATTGGTAAACTCGGACGCAGTTTTTCAAATGATCCTCTGCAAGTGGTAAGGTATGCAAAACTATTGACTGACGCTTTTCAGGCAGCGGGCGTTCTTTGTGCCTATAAACATTTTCCTGGGCATGGTAGTGCGCGAGGAGATACGCATAAAGGTTTGGTCGATGTGACAGAGACCTGGCAGCCGGAAGAATTATTACCGTATAAAACACTCATACCAGGATTAACGCACGGCATGATTATGACATCACATGTTGTCCATTTGGGACTGGATAGCGCTGGCTATCCGGCTAGCTTATCAAGAGCAATGACACAGGATTTGTTGCGCGAGCAGTTGCATTTTGACGGCGTTGTGATTACCGATGATTTGCAAATGCAGGCAATCGCGGATCATTACACAACCGAAGAAACGATGCGGCTTGCGATTAATGCGGGTGCTGATATTTTACTTTTTGGTAATCAGTTATCAAAATATGAGGTCGATCCGCTGCAGTTAATCGAGCAAATAGCAGCGGATATTGCTGCTGGTTTTATCAGTGAAAAACGTATTGAAGAATCGTATCGGCGCGTGATGAAGTTGAAAGAAAAGCTACGTTAATTATTTTCCATAACCATGCCGCTTCCCGCTATTTGCTTCTTTGATAGCTATCACAAAGCCATCTTCCATGTCGCTTTGCATTGCAGCCTTTAGAAAAAACTGCGCGCACTCTTTGAGGCAAGCAAATTGCGTTATATCTGATTTTACATTAGCGAAAAGATGTTGACGTAATTGATTGTATTCTTGATAAGGATCTGGAAGATTTGGGAGCCGGCAAGAAAAAAATCTCAAGGATATTTTAGTGAATTGTCTCTCGGTGTTAACAAGATGTTCTGCTAATGCGTGAGCTGAATCAATGACTCCTTTGTCAATCTTGAGTAATAACTCGATAAAATCATTCCTTTCATTCTCGCAATGTTTGACATGCTTAACGAGATACGCGTAAATATTGCTGAATGCCGTTGAAATATTCAATATGCTTGTTTGATTCAATTCATTTAGTATAGTGACGTCGAGATTTGATTTTTCATTAAATAAGTTTGGTTTGAAAAGTAATTGTGACAGTATTTCTGGCATAGCCCATTTGCTTTTTTGCAGCGCGATTAAAATAGGTAAGCGCAGTGCCTCATTGGATAAATGTGTTTGTAATACGCTGATAAGCGCATCATAAACGCATTTATTTTCTTCAAGTTTACTGCAAGCAAGTTCAATCGTTGATTCACCTAATTGATTGAGCAAAGCGACTTGATGCTTTAGGGTCAAATGAAAGGCGTGAACAATGTCACCTTGGTCATCCTGAAGTGAAACGCTGCCATATTTATTTAAAAGCAACGTATGCTGATGGGTTGTCGTTTTTAAAAAATCTACGTCTTGTAGTGTGGGTGGTGCAATGTAGGTAAACGGTTTTATTTGAGCGAAATCTTCGGTCAAGACTGTATGCTCGAAATCGAAGAAATAAATAGTTTTATCAGTGGCGCAAATATTTTTTATTGCAGGCAAGGGTAATAAGGTGTTCAAGTCCGCATGGTTTTGTATAACGGAGCTTAAGGCACTTACCTTGTTTGTGAAAACCTGATGTTTTCCGTTAATAAAAAACTCATCGCCCGCAAGATAAATAATGCGTTTTATGTGCTTCAGTGTAGGAACAATCCCGGGCGATGGAGCACCCGTACCGCATGCCCAAACATCTTCATATTGATCGAGAAAAAAGGCCACATAGTCATGTTTTAACGTAATGTCGATAATGTTGCTTAGTGTTGTAATCTGCTCAGGTGTTGTGATTGGGTTGGTGTGCCCCAATCCAAGTTGACCATACGTATTGGTACCAACGCCCCACACGTTACCTGTTTTGGTAAGAAAAAAAGTATTTTCTTTTCCGGCAACCACTTTTTTAATGCCACCAACGGCGCTTATTTTGGTTGGACGTGTAACTTTGGTGCCAATGTCACGGCCTAACCCTGATTTTCCATTTTCATTGGCACCGCATGCCCATACGTAATCTTCATTATCAAGAAAAAAACTATTGCTTTCACCGGCAAAGATAGCCTGAATAAACGGTATATTCTGGATAGGTTGACTGAATTCTGCGGGTGGTGTGTGCTGTGTACCAGTACCAAGCTGTCCGAACGTATTTAATCCGCCATAAACCCAAACTTTCCCTTGTTCATCAAGCGCAAAAACACCAAGTGATTTTGAATTGACAGCAATTTGTTTGATATTTTTTTTGTGAAATAGTGGTGTGTAATCGAGCTGACCATTGCTGTTTTCCCAACAAGACCACACCATGCCATGTTGATTCATGAAAATAGTTTGGTTGCTGCTTGATAGAATCGTATCAATCTTAAGTCCGCGCAAACCGTGCAGTATGACTTTATCATGAAGCCAGAAATAGGGTAATTTCGCTGTTTGAGAGAGCGCCATCACTGCATGAATATTCATGAAACTAGCGAGGTGCAATACCATATCACGCGAAAGGCCCATAAATTCATAAGCCTCTCCTTGATTGGTGAGATCAATTTTTTTGCGGGGTACCATTTTTAATATCGCTCGTTTTGTATACGTTATGCAGTGACTATAAAGAAGAGAGATGGAGGCGTCAATGTATAGGCGGAAGGGGTGATGCGCTTTCCCCGTTCGTCCCTAGGAGAGAGGTGTCTCTCCTAGCGGGGTGTATGGGCGTCATTCAGAACGGTTCTTTCTACCAAAATTTTGTTTGTTAATTTTAACTTATTGTTATTTAATAATTTTGTAATCTCTGTACATGACAAAAAACACATACTAGCCATTCACCCTTCGAGACGGCGCAAAAAACGCGCCTCCTCAGGGCGAACGGCCAGTTAATAAGCATATTTAGAACCCGTTCGTGCTGAGGAGGCGCGTTTTTTGCGCCGTCTCGAAGCATGAACGGGCAATTTAAATTTTGTCGCGCACAGAGTTTTGTAATATAAAATTTTATTTATCAACATTTTTTTGTAAAAGTTTAGATGTAAAACTCACTAAATTTAACAATTTCAAAATTATTTCTATTTACACCATCCAGAAAAATACGAATCACAGCCTTTATTTGTTTTTAAATTTTCGAAAACCCAGAGCTGCTCCGATATCTTTTTTCCATTTTGAATTTTTTCATTTGTTTCGACAAAATAACCACCAATACAAACAAACTGTTGGTCTTTCATAAGTTTTTGCCATCTATATGCTAATTTCTATCTTGTCAAAATAAATTTATAGCCATTTCTTAACTTATATTTTTTGAGATTATAAAAAAAGCCATCACTGTCTTTACAGAATAATGACGGCTTAATTTTAATATTATTACTTAATTTTACTTCTGGTACTGATAACCAACTTTAAGTATCTTTACAGTATTACTTTTATGTCATTCAAAACGGAATATCATCATCAAAACTATCAAGCGCAGGTGCGGCATCATCAGTGCCAGTGCTTGCCATGGCTGGTTTGCCATAGGAAGCAGATTCACCAGCGCTGCCACCTTTGCTATCTAACATTTGCATGCTCTCAGCGATGATTTCAGTGGTATACCGATCTTGGCCGGTGGTTTTATCTTGCCATTTTGAGGTGCGTAAACGACCTTCAATATACACCTTGGAACCTTTGCGTAAATATTCGCCGGAAATTTCCGCTAAGCGTTGATAAAAAACGACGCGGTGCCATTCGGTGCGTTCTTGCATTTCGCCGCTTTGTTTATCTTTCCACGCTTCGGAAGTCGCAAGCGTAATGTTGGCAACCGCCATGCCGCTTGGGGTATAGCGAACTTCAGGATCACGGCCTAGATTGCCGATTAAAATAACTTTGTTAACGCCTCGTGCCATATCACGATTCTCCTAATCTGTAAGTTAATTGGTTTCTAATTGCGCTTGTAGGCGAATGAAATCAGGGTGTTCTGCTGTTCCGCGCTCCATTTTCAAGTAAACCATATTATCTTCAGCAACTAAAGTGACTTCAACCACGCCAGGGATAATTTGCAGCTTGGTTGTAATCATTTCCCATTCAGCGGATTGATTAACAGGTAGCCGCAACATTTTGGTGACAAGATAGCGTGGGGGTTGCATGCGATAAGCGAGGGTAAACCAAATAAAGGCGAGCGCGATACAAAACAGATACACACCAGTGAAGCTATACTGGCCGTATAACCATCCGCCAAGTAAGCCGCCGACAAAGATACCTGAAAATTGTGAACATGAATAGATGCCCATGGCCGTTCCTTTGCGTGCAGCAGGTGCTGTGCGCGAAACGAGCGAGGGGAGGAAGGCTTCAAGCAAGGAAAAGCCCGCAAAAAATAAGGCAAGCCCAGCGCCTGCAAGGTAAGGACTTTCCGGTGTACCCCATAATAGTGCTTCAGCGAGGGCAAGCATCAAAATTCCACCCAGGAAATAAGGTTTCACTTGGCGCTTGCGCTCAGCCATCCCAATGCAAACTAAACTAAAAATAAACCCAGCCAGAAGGGTGGGCAAATACATGGACCATTGTTGATCTGTCGGCAGTTCTGCAAAGTGGTAGAGACTGATGGGGATGACAATAAAGCTCGCGGTAAAGATCGCATGCAACATAAAAATGCCGCTGTTTAATTTAGCGAGATCTGGATTGATAAGTAATTTAACGAATGATTTTAATTCAGGTTCAGTATCACCGTGCCAGCGCAATTGGCGTGGCGTGGGGGCTGCGGTAAAAAGCAGTACCATGCCGACAATGGCAAAGCAAGCTGCGGTGATAAAAAGTCCGCTCACCGCCATCCATTTAATCAATAGCGGCCCAAGCACCATAGCAAGTGAAAAGGAAAAGCCAATCGTCATGCCGGTGATAGCCATGGATTTAGTGCGCTGGTCTTCGCGGGTCAAATCCGCAATCATGGCAAGAATGGTACTGCCAATGGCGCCTGCGCCCTGGAGTGCCCGTCCTGCGATCATCATGGTGATAGAATGAGCAGAGGCTGCCAGCAAACTACCGGCCGCGAATAATATCAAGCCAAATAAGATGACCGGCTTTCGGCCAATGCGATCAGACAGCGCCCCAAACGGGATTTGTAAGAGCGCCTGGCTTAAGCCATAAACGCCCATGGCAAGACCAAGCAAGAGCGGAGTGACACCACTCAACTGGCGGGTGTAGAGACTAAATACGGGTAAGACCATAAAAAGGCCAATCATTCGGAGTGCCATAATAGACGCTAAACTGGC
>MGYG01000013.1 GCA_001801635.1 Gammaproteobacteria bacterium RIFCSPHIGHO2_12_FULL_43_28 | reverse complement strand
GCAAATCAGCGGGGTCTAGCGCATTTTTATCCGCAATCGCTTCGACAAGTGATTTGCTACCTGCGTTTTCATTTGCGATTTGCGTATCGAGTGACACCATATGCTCGTTTAATCCCAACATATTTTTGACATCATCAATTGATTTATCGAGTGCTTCTGCAATTTCTTGCTGCGTTGGTTCACGTTCTTGTGACTTCATTAATTCACGCGCCGTGGTCAAATATAAATTTAATTCGCGTAACACATGAATCGGCAAACGTATCGTGCGAGTTTGATTCATGATTGCACGTTCAATCGTTTGACGTATCCACCAGGTTGCGTACGTTGAAAAACGAAATCCACGTTCTGGATCAAACTTTTCAACTGCACGCAGCAATCCAAGGTTCCCTTCTTCAATTAAATCTGAAAATTCGAGTCCACGATTATAATAATGACGTGCGATTTTAACGACCAAGCGTAAATTGCTGACGATCATCTTGTGCCGTGCCGCTTTATCACCTTTCAGCGCAAGGCGGCCGTAATGCACTTCTTCTTCAGCCGTTAATAAGGGAGAATAGCCAATTTCTTTTAGATAAAGTTGCGTTGCATCGAGCTGCGGCGCGCTTACTTTAGCCCGCTTCTTCGTTTTGGCTTCTTCTTCAATAGATGGCTTTTCTTCATCAATGACCGTCATTTCCTTGCCCTCATCATGCCCCGTTTGCACGCGCTTTTTGGTGTCCTTCTTTTTCTTTCTCGGCATATACACCTGCCCTAGCACGAGTAACGACATAACGCTTCGCCATGCCACGTTCTTTATTATATCGTGATTTAAGCTGCGTAGGCATTATCTTTGCTGGTCATAAAGTGATTTGCTGGTTAAAATTAACACCCTTCAGTGCTAAAGGTGAAATTATGCCCAATAAAAAATCGGGCGTTATGAGCGCAATAACGTGGTAGGATTAACTGGACGTCCTGCGCGGCGAATTTCAAAATGCAACATGGCTCTGTCAGTGCCAGAATTCCCCATTACTGCAATTTTTTGACCTTGTATTACCCAGTCGCCTTCTTTGACAAAAGCGGCATTATTATGCGCGTAAGCCGATAGATACAGATTATTATGCTTAATAATGATGAGCTGACCATAGCGCTTTAACCCGTCGCCGCAGTAAACGACCTTGCCCGCCGCCGCCGCGTAGATCGGTTGATTCAGCATGCCAGCAATATTAATGCCCTTAAAGCTTGCAGAGTATGGATGAATAATCACTCCCTTCGTTGGCCAAACCCATTTTTTGGTGACGAAATTTGGTTCGCGATCGGATACCCTGGAACTGATCGCAACGATGGGTTGCGGTCCATTTAGTTGGACTTGCCGGTTGTCAGCGCGTTGCTTTTGCACTTGATTAGAAGTGACATACAGTGTTTGACCGGGGTAAATAGCATAGGGCACTGCAATATTATTGCGAAGCGCTACTTGACGAAAATCAAGGCCGTAGCGCCAGGCGACTTCGTATAAGGATTCACCTTGATTAACGCGATGCACACCGCCATTAGGTATCGGATCTATAAAACTCAACTCGGTCACCGGTGCAAAATGTGCTGTACGATCGCTGCAAGCAGAAAAAAAGAAAGGCAATACGGTTGCGAGCATGATACGCACCCATGACCTATCAAGCAGCGACCACTTAGTCATTAACCTATTCCTACATTTTGCACCCAATCGGATAACTCATTTAGCACTTTGTATTGCGTGAGATCCAATTGTAATGGCGTGACAGAAACATATCCCATATTGACCGCGTAGAAATCTGTCCCGGGACCTGCATCTTGTTCAGGACCAGGCTGGCCTACCCAATAAATTTTACGGCCGCGCGGATCCAGCGATTTAATGGTTGGTTCTGCTTTATGCCGTGTACCAAGACGGGTGACTTGTATCCCTTTTAATTCCGTAAAAGGCATGTCGGGCACATTCACATTTAAAATCGTATCAAACGTGAGCGGCGTTTCGCGCAAACGCTCAATCAAAATTTTTGCCACTTGTGCTGCGGTATCATAATGTTCACAACGAGGGCCTGCGAGTGAGATGGCAAGTGACGGCAGACCTAAAAAGCGCCCTTCTGTTGCAGCAGCGACCGTCCCAGAGTAAAGCACATCATCGCTTAAGTTGGAGCCTTCATTGATACCAGAAACTACCATGTCCGGCACTTCTTTTAATAATCCAGTCACTGCCAAGTGAACACAATCCGTTGGCGTGCCATTCACGCTATAAAAACCATTTGAAGCGGTCACCACGCGAAGTGGGTTCTCAAGCGTCAGCGAGTTACTCACGCCGCTTCGATTGCGATCGGGTGCAACCACGGTGATATCAGCCATTTTTTCCAGTGCGCTTGCCAGATAGCGTAAACCCGGTGCGTGCACACCATCATCATTGCTAATTAATATTTTCATTTTATCTCATCCGATTTATTGCTTCTTATCACTTGATAAAAAACTTCATCCTTTTTAATCATGCCCAATTCATCGCGTGCGCGCGATTCAATGGCATCAGGGTTGCTTTTGATTTGCTTCACTTGAAGAAGCAAATCTTCATTTTGCTTTTTTAAGGCGTCATTCTCTTCTGCTTGTTGGGTAAGATTTTTTTTAAGTTGCAACATATCGCGTATACCACCTGACTCAAACCACAAACGATATTGCAAAAAGGCAAGCACCATTAGCAATAGCAAAGCGATTCCATGGAAGCGCAAACCCGACATTAATTAGCTGCCTGTTTTGATTTGGTGGTGAGATCCAATCGTGAGCCACCACTAATCGATTCATACTGCGCAAATACAGAAAAACCCGCATATTGCGCTTTTGGACCTAACATTTCTTCGATACGCAATAATTGATTATATTTGGCAATACGATCAGTGCGGCATAACGAACCTGTTTTAATCTGTCCTGCATTCGTCGCCACAGCGAGGTCCGCGATAAACGTTTCTTCTGTTTCACCTGAACGATGTGAAATCACGGTATTATAATGGGCTTCTTTTGCTAATTGGATAGCGGCCATGGTTTCTGTCAACGTGCCAATTTGATTAGGTTTAATTAAAATGGCATTCGCCACGTGCTGATTAATGCCTTTTTGTAATAACAATGTATTTGTTACAAATAAATCATCGCCCACTAATTGGATTTTTTTACCTAACTGCCTAGTCAATTTCTCCCAACCATTCCAATCATCTTCTGCCATACCATCTTCAATACTGATAATTGGATACTGTTTCGCAAAATGCGCGAGGTAGGCAACAAATTCATCGGCTGACAATTTTTTATTTTCACCGTTTAAATGATAAACGCCATCACGATATAATTCATTACTGGCGACATCGAGCCCTAGACAAATTTCTTTTCCTGGGTGGTAACTGGCTCGCGTGATCGCTTCTAAAATGAGTTCGACGGCGGCTTCATGGCTTGGCAAATCAGGCGCAAAACCACCTTCATCACCAACATTGGTATTATAATTTTTTTCTTTTAATAATTTTTTTAAGTGATGAAAGATTTCCGTCCCCGCACGTAAACTTTCAGTGAAGCTTGGTAGGCCCACCGGTAAAATCATGAATTCCTGAAAATCAATATTATTATCCGCGTGCGCACCGCCATTAATAATATTCATCATTGGAACGGGTAACGTATAGTGTTTACGTTCACAAAGCGATTGATAAAGTGGTATGCCGCGATCCGTTGCTGCTGCCTTTGCGGCGGCCAATGAAACGGCCAGTAACGCATTGGCACCAAATTTTTCTTTATTGGCGGTACCATCCAATGCGATCATGGTGTCGTCTAATACTTGTTGCTGCGTGACATCAAACCCTTTTAGCGCATTATTTAACTCACGATTAACCGATTGCACCGCCTGCCGCACACCTTTACCAAGATAGCGATTTTCTTTATCGCGTTGTTCTATCGCTTCGCGTGAACCAGTCGATGCACCTGATGGCACGGAAGCTCGTCCCATCACCCCATTTGCTAAAATAACATCCGCTTCAACCGTGGGATTACCGCGAGAATCTAAAATTTCACGCGCTTTGATTAATTTGATTTTTGACATGTCTCTCTTTTCCTTGCTACGTTGTCATGCCAGCGTAAGCTGGCAATCCAGATTAAACAAAAACACCACCTCAAACTTCAAGCACTTCCTTAACAAACGGTATGGTTAGACGTCTTTTTGCAATGAGTGATGCTTTATCTAAGGCATCCAGTGCTGCAAACAACGTCCCCATATGACGTGGGCAATGCGTTAAAATATATTTACCCACTTCTTCCGATAAACTAATGCCGCGACGATGTGCGCGCATGATTAACGCAGCCAGTTTTTCATTATCAGTGAGTGGATGCAATTGATAAATAATGCCCCATGATAATCGGGATACCAGATCGGGCAACTGCATATTAATTGCTTTTGGTAAATCATGTGCCGCAATCATAATACGGCCGCCCGCATCATATACGCGGTTATAAAGATGAAATAACGCTTCTTCCCACTTGGGATTGCCTGCAACAACGTGAATATCATCAATTGAAATGAGGGACAACGATTCCAAATCTTCTAATACAGCGGGTGAAAGCGAGACTAATTGACCGAGCGGCAAATAAACGGAACGTTGTTGACACTGATCGGCATGATGACAACTTGCTTGCAGTAAATGACTACATCCTTGACCCCGCTGGCCACACAAATAAATAAACCGCTCGCCCGCACCTGATGCCGATTTTTTTAACCCAGTCACGATCTCGATATTGTTACCGGGATAAAAATTATCAAAGGTTGCCTCATCCTTTAAACCAAGACCAAGCGTTAATTGTGTTAACAGTTTTTCCATCAATCAAAACCCATGCAACGACCATTACATTAATGAACCCACTGATAAACCAGTCGTTTTGTTTCCACATCTTGCCCCTGCAGTAACAAACGATCGCCAACCAACGTATTTTGTTCGAATCGCTCCATCGGTCCGCGTACCAATACCGTCAACTCTACTACATCGCCAGAGACTTCCGATAGCTCAACTTGCTGCACGGGCGACAATTGATTGAGATAGCGCACGAGACGGGCAAGATCATCGCGCTCCGTAATATTCGACACTTCTAATTTAAGACGAACCAGCGGTTCATCCGCCGAATTCACTGCATAGCGCTTCGCTAGCGCTTGATTGACTTCCCTCAACGCTTTCGTCACCACAAAAACGGGCGCATCTGCCGCCACGTCCCAATTCCACTGTTGATCGCCAACCAGTAAGCGCCAACGACTTTCAAACCCATGACCAATGGCGACAATATTTCCAATTAAAATCGCATCGGGTGCATAGCGCTTACTTGCTTCCTGGAGCGCTGGCAGCGCCATCGCATTAACGTCCTCGGCGTTGATATGGCTGACATCGGTTACATCCATGGCAGGGAAAACAAGCGGTAAGCCAACCCATTTACCCTGTTGTCGCATGGTTCGCTGCAAGCCATCGGGTGACTCATCGCCGATAATCTCGGGAGACTCACCTTGCTGCATCATGGTTAGCCAAACCATGATAAGCGGCCTGTTCTCACCCCAGCTAGAGACGCCAAGCCTTCGTAACAGACGCTTGATATCGTCCTTCCCATAACTAATCCGAATAACGTAAGGCGATGCCTTGGATTCGTCCGGTCCATAGCTAAATTCCTGGACATAGCGCTCCGCATGAAGGAGCATCTCTTTGAGTTTTGCATGGTGGCCTATATCAGGGTTCGCACTGACCCTCGTTAATACTTGAATAAATCCTTGCTTTATTGCCTCATCTCTAGCAGCAGCTGACTGCGAGGCAACAGGGATTTCAATCTGGTAAAGGCTGCCGACTTTGACTGCCAAGGCAGCGCCTGGCGGGAGCAAGGTGAGCATGATTAAAAGCAATACTTTTTTCATAACAAGACACCCAGTGCGGAAAGTTTTCATTATAGCGTAACAATGAAAATTTAAGCCAATAGGTTCTGACCGTTACAGCTCTGTACACGACAAAATTTAAAATTGCCCGCTCATGCTTCGAGACGGCGCAAAAAGCGCGCCTCCTCAGCACGAACGGGTTCTAAATATGCCCATTAACTGGCCGTTCGCCCTGAGGAGGCGCGCTTTTTGCGCCGTCTCGAAGGGTGAATGGCTAATATGTATTTTTTGTCCTGTACAGAGCTGTTACAGATAAGAGACCCAAAAAAATGACTCGTTCTTATCGGTTTCTTGTGTTAAATTTTGAGCGCTTGACCAGGCCCTATATTAATATAAAAAATGATCAATAAAACCATGCGACTAGCTTTTTTCGATAAATTGAAGCAGCCACGTTACAGTTGGTGGGTAGACTGCTTATTCCTGATCGTCACGCTATCAGCGCTTTTTTTTATCATGCTCGGCAGCCGCCCTCTATTCGTTCCGGATGAAGGCCGCTATGCAGAAATCGCACGAGAAATGCTCGCTTCGCATGATTTCATCACCCCTCATTTAAATAACATCACATACTTTGAAAAGCCGGCGCTCTTCTATTGGCTAACTGCCGCTACCATTAAAATGGGCGGGCTCAATCTGTGGTCGGTCAGAAGTGTGAATGGCATCCTGGGGCTTTTGGGCTGTCTTCTAACTTATGCCGCGACACGTAAATTGTATGATCGTGCAACGGGATTATTAGCTGCTTTTATCCTGGCCACCAGCGTATTATATTTTTTAATGACGCACATGGTGAGCCTTGATTTACCGGTGACCGTTTTCATTGCTGCCTGTCTTTATGCTTTTTTAATTGCAAGTAAGACGACAAACGATAACAAACGACGCTATTACATGTGGGGAGCGGCAGCAGCCTCAGCGCTCGCGGTGTTAACGAAAGGGTTAATAGGCTTACTTTTACCCGGATTAGTGGTTTTTGTTTTTCTAACCTTTACCAATGAATGGCGCAACCTGAAAGCTTACTTCCTTCCCTCAAGCCTACTTATTTTTTTAATCATTGCCCTCCCTTGGCATTTACTCGTTGGATCACGCAATCCAGAGTTTTATTATTTTTATTTTATTGAACAGCATTTCTTGCGCTATACCACCAAAGAAATAGGTCACTATCAACCCGTGTGGTTTTTTATACCTGTATTATTGGTAGGCTTTTTTCCCTGGATTATTTTTTTGCCGCAAGCACTATGGCAAGCACTCAATACAAGTTGGCAACGGCGCAAAGAACGCAGCAAAGAATATTTTCTCTTCTTTTGGGCGGTATTAATTTTTGTTTTCTTTTCCTTTTCAAAATCAAAATTAATACCCTATATTTTACCGGTATTTCCTCCACTAGCCATTTTAACCGCGCGCTATCTTGCTCACCTGCTAAAAGCATCCACGCATAAAGGGCTGCGATGCGCGGCAAGCATTATTTCACTCATCGCACTCACAGCACTCAGCGCTGCTTATTTTTACACGCAACAGGAAGCGCTGCCCGACAATCAAGCGGCGCAATTTTATCTTGTGTTAGCCAGTCTTTCGTTATTCATCGGCGCCTTACTCGCCGCTATCTCAGCCAGTAAAAATAAAGCAGGAAGTCTCACTTATCTCATTGCCTCGATGGCCTGTTTTCTACTGCTAGCGCTCGCTGCCTTTCCAGGCGTTGATAATCGCACGGTCAAGCCGCTTGCGAACATCGTTAAAGCGCGCTTACAACCTGGGGACGATGTCATCACGTATAATCAATATTTCCAAGATCTCCCCTTTTATCTGGAGCGGCCAGTCACTATCCTCAACTGGCAAAATGAACTGACGTTTGGCATGCGGCATCAAAACACGCAAGACTGGATGATAGGCAATAAAACCTTCTGGCAACGCTTTTTAAGCAAGCGACGGGTCTACGTGGTGATCAGCAAAGAAGAATTTGAAAAGCTCAAAAAAAGGCATCCAGTCAATTATTTCTACGTTGGCGGTGAGACAATAAACACTGTCCTCATAAGCAATAGACGATTTAACAGGTAAACCTGCCCCTGTTAAGATTCACTTAATCTTAAACCGTTATAATTTTTTTAATATCGCATGGACTGCGAGGTAACGGCATGAATCTGATTGAAGCAGCAAAAAATGGTTACTATCAGGATATTATCCAGTGCACCAACAATAAAGACATCGATCTTGAACAAAAGGATGCGCAAGGGTTTACGCCACTTTTAAGAGCAGCCGAGAACGGTCACCTCTCCATCGTAAGACTACTCCTTAATCTGGGCGCTGATCTAACGGCCGTCAGTCACGCTGGCTCGAACGCACTTTTACTTGCCTGTTACAATAATCGAATTGAAGTGGCACATTTTCTATTACAAGATAAAAACTTTCCCACCAACACCAAAAATAAAGACGGCGCAACCCCGCTGCATATTGTCGCCGGAAAGGGTTATCTTGAGATTTGCAACGACTTAATCAATCATCAAGCGCTAGTCAATAGCGGCGATTACGTTATTGACATCGATAATCAACGAGCAACAGGATTCACGCCATTACATATCGCCGCATCAAATGGACATCATGAGATTGTCATTAGCTTATTAATGAACGGTGCCGATCCAAGCTCGATGAATAGCAACAAAGAAACTGCCATTGATTTAGCGACAAATGAAAAAATTAAAAGTAGTCTGATAGAAAACTTCATTTTTTTATTACTCAATGAAATGGTCATCAATAAGAATCAGCTCAACGAAAGCAAATTGCTGCTTTTAAAAAAAATCATCTTACGCGTGCCTTGCTCGTATGAATTAATGACTACGTTAAAAGTTATCGACGATTTAAATGGATCACCACTTGAAATTGCAAAAGGTTTCAATCGACTATTACAGATAACCGGCGATTCTATCTTTAGCTTTTTTAAAGGAAATCCATTGTTTTACTATGATTACCTGCTTGCCATTTGTTATGCGAATGGAATTAGCACGCCACGTAATCACCAGAAAGCGCTTAGACATTATTTATTAACTTACCATAAAATGACTGAGGCATTAAATAAGGCAAGCTCGCCGACACTGCTTGAAAAATACAAGAAAAAACTCAGAGGCACTTGTGTTGACTATGTTAATTCGCTAGAAAAATCAAACGAAGCGAACAAAACACTTAGAATAGATATCGTTAATTTATACCTTGCGTTTTATCATGATACTTATAACCAGGAAAGAATAAGTGATCTAGACAAT
>MGYG01000012.1 GCA_001801635.1 Gammaproteobacteria bacterium RIFCSPHIGHO2_12_FULL_43_28 | reverse complement strand
CATTTGCTGGATCAAAATTATCGTAAGGCCCGTACACATTGGCTGGTCTCACGATAGAAATTTTATCCCATTGGTATTCAATTTTATAAGCTTCGGCTTGCAATTCACCCATGCGTTTTGCCCAACCGGCAAAGCGGTCGTTTGGCGAAGGAAATGTTTTCCAAACATCATCTTCATAAAAAACATCGGCTGGCGAATAAACACCAACGGAGCTTGTAAATAAAAACCGCTCAGTGCCCGCACGGCGAGCAGCTTCCATCATGTTAACGCTGAAAGTAATGGTGGGAACAAAGAAACTGGCTGGACGTTTTGCTGTCATCGCGGGCGAGCCTTTGACCCCAGCTAATTGAAAGACAATTTCTTGATCTTGGCAAAGTTCTAAACAGTGGCTAAATTCGCGTAAATCGACGCGTTTAAACGTGACACCCAGTGGCGCGCGGGATGGATCGTCTAATGAAGCAACCGTGACATTTGCACCTCTTGCTACTAACATTTCAACTAAAGGGCGGCCAATTAAACCGGTGCCGCCGGTGACAAGTACGTTTTTATTTTTATAAAAGTTCATGGGTAGTTCCTAATAGAGAACGTTCTTGCCTAAACTGGATGCCAGCTAAAAACGCGCTGGCATGACAGATTCCAGACATGCTGGCATGACAGATTGGTTTTGTCGAGTAAGCACAGTATTTATGCCTTCCTAATACCGATAAATTTCAGGCTTATACGGGCCATCTGCTGATATGCCTAAGTAATTCGCTTGCTCATCTGTTAAGCGGGTCAATTTCACACCGAGCTTATCAAGATGCAAACGAGCAACCATTTCATCCAACTTTTTAGGAAGAATGTGCACGCCCAGCGGGTATTTATCCGCATTTCGCCATAATTCCATTTGTGCTAATACTTGATTCGTAAATGAAGTTGACATGACAAAACTGGAGTGTCCCGTCGCACAACCCAAATTCACCAAACGGCCTTCAGCGAGCACAATAATACGTTTGCCATTCGGCAGTTCTATTTGATCCACTTGCGGTTTGATGTTGATCCATTTGTATTGACGCATGGCGGCTATATCAATTTCAGAGTCAAAATGGCCGATATTGCAAACAATGGCTTGGTTTTTCATTTGTAACATATGATCATGGGTAATGATGCGGCAATTACCCGTCGCGGTCACAAAAATATCCGCGACTTTTGCAGCATCATCCATGGCGACCACACGATAACCTTCCATTGCGGCCTGCAGCGCGCAAATAGGATCAATTTCAGTAATCCACACGCTTGCACCGAGTGAACGTAAGGATTGCGCGCACCCTTTACCGACATCACCGTAACCGCAAACGACCGCAATTTTACCAGCAATCATGACATCGGTTGCACGCTTGATGCCATCGAGTAATGATTCACGGCAGCCGTACAAGTTGTCAAATTTAGATTTGGTGACGGAATCGTTGACATTCATGCAAGGGGTTTTTAATTCACCCTTTTTATGCATTTCATAAAGTCTATGCACGCCAGTCGTTGTTTCTTCGGTAATCCCTTTCACTTCTTTTAATAAGTCAGGATATTTCTTATGCATGACTTCGGTGAGGTCGCCGCCATCATCTAAAATCATATTTGGCGTCCAGCCGTTAGGGCCTTTGATGGTTTGCTCAACACACCACCAGTATTCTTCTTCTGTTTCACCTTTCCAGGCAAAAACCGGAATGCCTGCTTTTGCAATGGCAGCCGCTGCGTGATCTTGGGTCGAGAAGATATTGCAAGATGACCAGCGTACTTCTGCACCAAGTTCAATCAGGGTTTCAATTAAGACAGCAGTTTGAATCGTCATGTGCAGGCAGCCAGCGACACGTGCACCAGCAAGTGGATTTTTGCCTTTGTACATGTGACGCAGTGCCATTAATCCTGGCATTTCAGTTTCCGCAATGCCAATTTCTTTGCGTCCCCACTCAGCGAGGTTAATATCGGCAACTTTATAATCAGTCGCCATGGTTTTCATGGGTGATGCTTGCATAATAGCTCCTTAACTGTTAGCTGCTTCGCGTAAACTGAGTTTAGCAGCATCGCGTAGCATGGCGGCTTTGTCTGTTTTTTCCCAGCTGACGTTTAAATCATCACGGCCAAAGTGACCGTAAGCAGCGGTTTGGCGGTAGATAGGTCGAAGTAGATCAAGCATAACGATAATGCCGTAGGGACGCAAATCGAAGTGTTGACGAACTAATGCAATGATTTTTTGCTCTGAAATTTTGCCTGTGCCAAACGTGTCAATATGAATGGAAATCGGTTCAGCGATGCCGATAGCGTAAGAAATCTGAATTTCGCAGCGATCCGCAATGCCGGCTGCAACGATGTTCTTTGCCACATAACGGCAGGCGTAAGCCGCCGAGCGGTCAACTTTGGATGGATCCTTACCAGAAAAACAACCGCCACCGTGTCTTGCCATGCCGCCGTAGGTATCAACGATGATTTTACGACCAGTCAAACCGCAATCACCCAAGGGGCCGCCAATCACGAATCGCCCCGTTGGATTGATAAAATACTTGGTTTTTTTGCTGAGCCATTCGGCCGGCAGCGTCGGTTTGATGATTTCATCAATGACCGCTTCAACTAAATCTTTGTGGGCGACATCGGGGTCATGCTGTGTCGAAAGCACAACGGTGTCAACGCCAACGGGTTTACCATTGACGTAATGAAAGGTAACCTGGCTTTTCGCATCTGGACGCAACCAAGGCAAGCTGCCATTTTTGCGACATTCGGCTTGAGCTTTCATCAGACGGTGCGCGTAATGAATCGGGGCTGGCATGAGGGCTTCAGTTTCATTTGATGCATAGCCAAACATAAGCCCTTGATCGCCTGCGCCTTGTTCTTCGGGTGATTTTCGATCAACGCCTTGGGCGATGTCCGGTGATTGTTTGCCGATAGCAGAGATAACAGCGCAAGATTCCCAATCAAAACCCATATCGGAACTATTGTAACCAATGTCACGGATCACGCCGCGGGTAAGTTGTTCAACATCCACCCATGCGTTGGTGGTGACTTCGCCACCAACAATCGCCATGCCCGTTTTGACATAGGTTTCACAGGCGACACGTGCTTGCTTATCGTGTTGGATAATCGCATCGAGGACCGCATCTGAAATTTGGTCGGCAATCTTATCAGGATGTCCTTCTGAGACGGATTCCGATGTAAATAAATAATTATCTTGCATGGTTTTTCTCCCTTATTTTATCTGTAACCGTGTGTATGTTCTATTTCCCTATTCTTTGAAATATGACGTTTCGAGTATTGTCATGCCAGTGCAAGCTGGCATAACATGATATTGCTCTGTAAATAATTACGCTACCTGCTCTGCACATGACAAAAAATACATATTAGCCATTCACCCTTCGAGACGGCGCAAAAAACGCGCCTCCTCAGTGCGAACGGCCGTTTAATGAACATCTTTAGAGCCCCGTTCGTGCTGAGGAGGCGCGTTTTTTGCGCCGTCTCGAAGCATGAACGGGCAATTTTAAATTTTGTCGTGTACAGGCGCTACCCGCTTTAACTGGCTGCCAATATGCGCTTCCCACCATTGCAAGGTGCGAATAATACCATCATCCAACTTGACGTTCACGTCCCATCCAAGTTCTTTTTTTGCTAACGAGCAATCCAAAAAGAGGCTGGTTTTAATCGTTGGTTGTGATAAATCATGTTCAATATGCAGTGGTTTGCCAGCGTGAGCAACTATTTTTTTGACTAAGTCTTTAATAGCAACCGCTTCACCGTAACCGCAATTATATAAACGATATTTTTCCGGTTGTCGTTCAATGGCCAATTCAACAAAGCGTACAAGATCATCGACGTGCAAGAGGTCCCGTTCTTCTTCACCGCTTCCCCAGACAACCATTTTATCTTTAGCGGTCATCACTTTAGTGATGGTTGCACCGAATACATGGCTGCGTTCTAAATCATATTTATCATGCGGCCCGTAAATATTAGAATGGCGAATCGCGGTAAATTTGGTATCTGAAATGCCCGCATAAAATTCACACATTTTTTCAACGTAGAGTTTAGTATTACCAACGCCAACATAACGCGGATGCAGCGGATTATTGGCGTTGAAATCAGTTTCTTTGAGCGCGGTATCGCTTGATTGATACATGACAGTGCAGCTAAAGAAAACAACTTGCTTTACGTTATGCAGAAACGCGGCACGAAATAGATAAGAATTCATGATGGCATTATCGGTAACGTGGATGTAAGGACGTGCCACGATATCTTTTGAACCAGACGTTGTCGCTGCTGCTTGAATAATAATATCGATACCGTCGATTACGCGCTCAATATCTTCCGGTTTACGCAAATCGGCTTGATGCCAAATAACATTTTCGCAAGCATAGGGAGGACGTTGAAAGCGAACGGCGTGGACTTCAAGATCAGGACGTTTACTTAATTGCTCCGTCAGGTTGCGACCGATAAAACCGGTGGCACCACAGATTAATACTTTTTGTTTCATTTCAATTATCCTGTTTTTTTAGCGAGATTTGCTAACGCAGTTTCAATAAATCCATCGATCGTTTGCACAACGTATTCACGCGCTGCTTGATTGACACCATGATGGCAAGCGAAGGCAAAGCCTTTTTTCATCACCGTATCAGCATTCGTTAAATCACCGGCGATGCGATGTTCGAACATAGTAAATGCAGGGTGTCTTGCCATGTTGCCCGCAATGATAGGTCTTGTTTCAATGTTGCGTTGCTGCATATACGCAGTGATTTCATGCACGCTAAAGGGTGCTGACTCCTTTAGGATAACCGGGAAGCCAAACCAAACATGCTTACCTTTCGCTGTCTCTTGTTGGAAATGGAAAAAGTCATCATATTTGCTGAGGTATTTTTTGTAAAAACCAGCCGTTTCACGACGATTATCAATGAAACCATTCAATTTTGGCAATTGTAATTGGCCAATGGCCGCATTCACTTCCGTTGGTCGTAAATTGTAACCAAGATTGATAAAGATAAACCGTGGATCAATCTCCGGATAGAGATTGACATATTTTTGATGTTCATCCGCTTCACGTGACCAACCGTGCGCACGCAAGATGCGCATGGTTTCAGTTAAATCAAAATCGTTGGTCACCGAAATACCGCCTTCCATGGTGCTGATGTGATGCGAGAAGAAAAAACTGAAATTGCCGACATGGCCAAAGCTACCCACTGGTTTACCATCATATTGCGCACCCATGGCTTCGCAGCAATCTTCAATGATGAATAAATGGTGCTTTTTGGCGAGTGCCATGATGGCATCCACATTGCATGGGTTGCCGTAAACGTGCACCAGTTTGATGGCGCGGGTTTTGGGACCAATTGCTTTTTCGAGTTTTTCAAGATCCAGGTTGAAATCATTAATATTGCAATCAACCATGACCGGAATCAGGTTATGTTGCACTAGTGGCCAAATCGTGGTTGACCAGGAAAGCGCTGGCACAATGACTTCATCGCCCGCTTTTAAATGATCTTTTGTAAATGGGTTTACTAGTGCTGCGACAGATAAAAGATTAGCAGAGGAACCTGAATTTGACATGACACCGTATTTTGTGCCGTTATACGTTGCATATTGTTGTTCGAATGCACGGACTTTTTTACCCATGGTGGTGTAAGTGGAGAGCATGGTAACGAGTGCCGCATTAATTTCCGCACCTTCTGCAGTGGGTTCATGCAGGCGCACAGCCGGTTTTTCTGGATTGAAACCAAAATCAAAATACGTATCACAATAGTCGTTAATGGATGCTTTAATCTTGTTTAATAATTCTTGTTGATTATTCATGTTATTCTCCCAGCTTATTCATCTACGGCGAGCAAGCGTGTCAGCCGTTCACGTTGAAGTGTTGCGATCTCATCAATTTCCTGGTTACGTAAATGCACGTAATCGCGTCTTGTCATGGCCATTTGACTATATTGCATATGATCATAAAACGTCACTTGTGAGCCACCCGTTTCAAAATCGAATGGAACAAGTAACAGGTTTTTTAAAGCTTCACAGAGTTTGATTATATTTTCGGGTTTGACAAAAAATAGCATGAACCCGCCACCACCAGCACCTAATATTTTTCCACCGATAGCGCCTGCATTGCGTGCCCTCTCATAAATTTCATCAACAAAAGCAGGCGATACTTTACTACTAATTTGTCTTTTTAGCATCCAGGCTTCGTGTAAGAGTTCACCAAAGCTCGTGATATCGTTGGTGCTACAGAGAATAGATTCAGCATCATTGACCATGCTTTGCATGCGATGCAATTCGGCGTTTTTCTTAGGGATAGATTTAATTTTATCACCAGCAATATCAGAAGCAGTGCGTGAGACGCCCGTATAAAAAAGTAATAAGTGATTGTGTAATTCGTGCATGCGATGAGGGGGCAAAATAAGCGGTGTCACTTCAAAGTCACCATCGGGACGAATAATAATTTTATTTAATCCGCCGTATGCGGTTGCAATCTGATCTTGTACGCCTACATTTTCTTTTAAAATATCACGCTCAATATGGATCGCTTCACAAGCGAGTTCGCGCTTATTGGAGATCATACCCATCAAGCCATACATGGCATTCAATAATCCCACGGAGAAAGCTGAGCTAGAACCTAAGCCAGACCTTGCAGGTAAATCACCTTGATGATGAATTTCAATACCATTATTAATTTTAAGATATTGCAAAATAGCCCTGACAGCGGGATGTTGGATGTCGGCATGTCTTTTGACTTCTTCAACTTTTGAATAAATGATGCGAGATTTATGTTCAAAAAAAGGCGGCAAAAAGCGGCAATGTAAGCGACAATAATGATTAATAGTCACTGATAAAACAGCAGCACCGTGTTTTTGATACCAGGTGTGGTAGTCGGTTCCGCCACCGACAAACGATATCCTATAAGGTGTGCGTGTAATAATCATTCCGTTTGTTATCCTTTGAAGGTTAATCCTTGCCATAAAAGAAGAGAGCGTTCATCAAACTGTGTCATGCCAGCATGATTTTAGCTGGCATCCAGGTTTTTTTGATTGCAAAAACTTCATTATTTATGAAACATAAAACATATGTTGTGAGATGTCCTTTTGACTGTCTTTTCAACTGGATGCCAGCTAAAATCATGCTGGCATGACACAGTTTGATAAAATTCTCCAAAAGAATAACTTCCTCTATCCTCAGTTTGAAACATTTTCCTTTTGATGATACAGCTTAAGCGCAGTATCAACCGATCCAAAATATTTTAATTTTCCACCATCTAATAGCAAGGCTTTATTGCAAAATTCTTTGATTAATACATCAGCATGAGTTGCCATGACAACAATGCTTGATTGATTTAAAAGCGATATCATTTTGTTTCTGGCTTTTTCCATAAAATCGGCATCGCCTGCGCCAAACACTTCATCAATCAACAATATTTCAGGTTTGATACTCGTTGAAATAGCAAAGACAAGTCGTACCATCATGCCGGAGGAATAGGTTCTCACCGGCATGGCGAGAAAATCACCCAGCCCCGTTAATTCAGCAATGCTATCTACCTGTTGTTTAATTTCTTGCCGTGTTAGGCCAAGCACCGTGCCGCGTATATAAATATTTTCGTAGCCAGTAAATTCTGCCTCAATGCCATGCATTATCTCGAGCATTGGTGAGACATGGCCTTCGATGTTAAAATCACCTTCAGTCGGTTCATAAATCCGCGCCAACAGTCGCAGTAACGTACTTTTACCCGAGCCATTATGACCAATTAACCCAAGACGATCACCGTGGCGCAGGGATAAATTCAGTCTATTAATGGAGCGAACGACGACATGATGGTTGGTATCCTCTGAAACATTGCCACCCGTTGCAACGCGCAAAAAATTCTTTTTAAGTGAGCGGGCATGTACATTATAGACGGGAAAATCCACTGAAACATCGCGCAAATCAATTCTGGCCATAGTTCACTCTTAAATCCAATAAATAATACGTGCGCGATAGCGGGTAAATAATTTTAACCCAATGAATGCGCCGAATAAGGTAGCCAATGTAACAACGAGGATATTTTTGAGCGTTGGTGTTCCACCTAAAAGCGGTTGTCTAATCAGTTCAATGAAGGCATAAAAGGGATTTAAATCAACAAGGTACTTTTTTGAACCGAGTAAATCAGGTGTCCACATGACTGGCGTTACAAAAAAGATAACACCAACAAAACTTTTAATGATTTGTGAAATGTCGCGGAAACGAGCACCAATCATGCTGAGCGCAAGCCCGTATAAAATGGTATTGAGATAAATCGCAATCAGGCCTGGAATAACGAGCAGCGTATTGAGGTTGATTCTTACTTCATGAAAGAAAATAAGATAAACTGGAATCATGACCAAGACATTATGAAAAAAGATCAGCAGGTTTCGGCAAGCGATACGATGCATATATAGGCTGTAGGGCAGTTTAACTTGCTTGATAAAACTGTCAAACGCCGTCCACCCTTCGGTTAATTCAGTAACAATGGTTGAAAGAAGTGACCAGCTCAACATGCCGGCAACTAAAAAAGGATAATAATGCGACAGTTCAGCGTGAAAGAGATGTGCATAGAGATAGCCCATCGAATATACGGTAATTGCCATACTAATCGTGAGCCAGAAGGGCCCTAATAGGGAGCGACGGTAGCGCAGTTTGATATCTTGGTAGGCGAGCATAAACCAAATGCGCCAGCGCAGTGCGCCATCGATAAGATCTGTTTTGGCAAGTTGCCAATGACTGGGTTTATTAAATACAACATCCTGTTCTGTTAACAGAGCGTCAGCAGCGTGCATCTCCATGGTTGTTAATTGTGCTTCGTTAGACATTATTCCCGCGCCAGAGTTCCTTTTAATTTGCGCGAGAGGATAACATGCGAGGGATGGTAGGACAACTAATCATTGTGCAGTTCGCTCCAGAATAAATCGTTTAAAATTTTCTCTAAATTTCGCCGGACTAAAGCGCGCGGCTTGTTCGACGCAATGCGCTTTTGTGAAACGCGCTTCTTCGTTTTCAAATAATGTCATTGCATCCACCAGGGCATCGACAGTTTGCTCGTAAAAGAAAACGCCAGTTGGTTTATCTTGATCAAGTCCACGTACGGTTTCTAGTGCGCCGCCCTTTCCATAAGCAATGACAGGTGTACCGCACGCTAGCGCCTCGAGCGGAACGATGCCGAAATCTTCTTCAGCAGCAAACAAAAAGGCCTTCGCGCGTTGCATATGATCAATTAACGCAATCGTTGATTGATGACCCAGTAAGCTGACATTACTGCCAGCTTTTGCTTTTATTTTGTGATAATCCGGCCCATCGCCAATCACTAAAAGACGCTTATCCGGCATTCTACTAAAACTTTCGACAATTAAATCGATGCGCTTGTACGGTACGAAGCGCGAAGCGGTCAAATAAAAATCTTCTTTTTTGCCACCGGGTGTGAATTGTTCGACATTAATCGGCGGATAAATAACGGTTGCTTCACGCTGATACGTTTTATGAATGCGGCGTGCAATATAATTTGAATTAGCAATAAAGTGATCAACCCCATGGGCGCGACTCACATCCCATAGCCGCAATTTATGTAATAGATAACGCGCAATATGACCGCGCCATTTCCGATCTAAACCAGTTTCACGTAAATACTGGTGTTGTAAATCCCAGGCATAACGCATGGGCGAATGCACGTAACTAATATGGGTTTGATTCGGCCCTGTAATGACACCTTTTGCCACCGCGTGTGAACTTGAAAGAATAAGATCATAAGCGGATAGGTCTAGTTGCTCGATCGCAAGCGGCATCAGCGGCAAATAGGCGCGATAGCTTGTTTTTGCAAACGGCAATTGTTGGATGAAGCTGGTTTTTGCACGTTTATGTAAAACAAAATCGCGTTTATCATCGGGTAAAAAATCAACCACGGCAAAAAGGTCAGCATCAGGGAAACACGTAAACATTTCGGCCAATACTTTCTCAGCTCCGCCCAATGTCACTAACCAGTCACAGACGATGGCTATCTTCATGTGATGCGTCCGTAAGTATCTTCAAATCGAACAATGTCATCTTCACCAAGATAACTCCCCGTTTGTACTTCGATGATAATAAGATCCGACTCACCAGGATTGGATAAGCGGTGCGGTGTTTGCATGGGGACGAAGGTTGATTCGTTTGTTTTTAAATCATACGTTTTATCAGCATTCACGACACGCGCAATTCCCAGAACAACAATCCAATGTTCGCTGCGATGATGGTGTAATTGTAATGAAAGTGAATGTTGCGGTTTGACGACAATGCGTTTGATTTTAAAGGCAAAACCTTCTTCAAGCACGGTGTACGTTCCCCAGGGACGAATGACAGTGCGATGGGTGAGATAAGATTCGTGTGCTTTTTCTTTCAGCCGATTAACGATATGTTTAACGTCCTGCGTTTTGTCGCGATGTGAGATCAATAACGCATCTGGCGTATCGATAATAGCTAAATCATTAATGCCGATGGAAGCGATCACCCGTTCATTGCCAAAGATAAAATTATTGTTGGCATCTTTTAAAATAGCGTTGCCTATGACGGTGTTGCCATTTTTATCAGCAGGGTAGAGTTGTCGGTAATGTTCCCATGAACCAATGTCTTGCCAATTAAAATCACAGGCAATGACTAGAAGCTTGCTTGATTTTTCCATCAGGGCATAATCAATCGAGATGGAGGGTAGTTGTTCAAAGCTTGTTTTATCCAAGTGATAGCTTGGTTCTTCATTTGTGTTACGCATTGTTTCTTGCAAGCAATGCGTCGCTGCTGTGAGTAATGCTGGTGCATGGATTTCAAGTTCGCTAAGCAGTGTGCTTGCTTTAAAGCAAAATATCCCGGCATTCCACAAATAACGCCCATCGTTCATGTACATTTCAGCAACATCGACCGCTGGTTTTTCAATGAAGCGTCTCACGTCATAGGCGTTTTGAACCGTGGGGATAGTTTCACCGCATTCAATGTAACCAAAACCTGTCTCAGGTCGGGTCGGTTTCATCCCAAAGGTGACAATTTTATTTTCATCAGCAAGTTTCAACGCTTCCTTGCAAGCGGCTATAAAAGCAGTCGTATCCTCAATTAAATGATCGGCAGGTTGTACTAATAGAATTGCATCGGGGCCAAATTCATGCTGCACAAATAGCGCACAAAGTGCGATAGCCGGTGCTGTGTTGCGTGCAACTGGTTCGAGTAAAAATTGTTGTGGAATGAGATTCGTTTGTGCAGTTGCGTCATATTCCGTGCAGGTTTTGAAATAATAGGATGCATTGGTGATGGTGATAATACTGGCAGCATGCGGCAATTGATGGGCACGCAAATAGGTTTTTTGTAGTAAGCTTTGTTTGTCTGGCAATACCATGAAGGGTTTGGGGTGTGATTCGCGCGAGATGGGCCAAAGACGACTACCCGTGCCGCCTGAAAGAATCACTGGAACAAGAATAGGTTGCTCGGCCATGAGTGAAAAATCCGCAGTGTAAAGCGCTTCGCATTTTTGATAGTGAGCGGTATAGTATATAGATATTTTATAATCAGCAAGCTGAAGAATTTTTAATATGTTGCCAAAAGGAATTTTGAAAGAATATTCGCACACCCTGTCCATGTTGATGCGTTTTATTGATGTCGTGACGGTTGTCGCGGCGGGTTGGCTCGCCTATGCTATCAAATTCAATGAAATCTACCCGATGCCGCGGTATGTGACAGCGCTTTTATGCGGTGCAGTAACAGCCGCGAGTGTTTATTCATTTTTCAACTTTTATACGTCAGTGCGTGGCAAAAAATTAGTCAGTTATTTTTTGAGTTTATTTCAAGCAGCCGCTGTGATGACACTCCTTTTAGCAGGACTTGCTTTTTTCACCAAGTCCGGTGAATTGTTTTCACGCGCCTGGTTTATGCTGTGGATGCTGCTGACTTGTTCGCTGCTAATTTTAATTCGTTGTTTGTTGCTTTTATTGCTGCGTTTTATGCGCTCCCATGGTTTGAATGAACGTCGAGTCGTGATTTTTGGCGCTGACGAATTGGGCGCTAAATTAGCCGCAACCGTGCAGCAAGCGCTTTGGACTGGGTATCGCATTACTGCTTTTCTCGATGATGATGCCGAGTCTGAAAAAGGCGTCATCAATAACATCCCAGTATTAAGGACGCCAAGGCAATTAGGCGCTTATTTGAAAGAAAACAATATTGATGAAATATGGCTTGCATTGCCTTTAAGCGCTGAAAAGCGCATGAAAGAAATTTTGCATGAATTGCGGCATTACACGATCACAACACGTTTTGTCATGGATATTTTCGGACTCAATTTATTAAATCACTCCATCACAGATATAGCAGGATTTCCTGTGTTAAATATTCATACCACACCGATGATGGGCGCGAGCCGCCTTGTGAAAGCAGTTGAAGATAGAGCGCTTGCGCTGATGATTATTATCCTCATTAGTCCGCTCTTGTTATTTATCGCACTTTTGGTGAAGCTAACATCGAAAGGGCCGATTTTTTTTAAGCAATTACGCCACGGTTGGGATGGACGTATCATTAAGGTTTATAAATTTCGAACGATGTATGAGCACAGTGAAGAAGATGGCAGGGTGACACAAGCAACCTTGCATGATAAACGCGTGACACCCTTTGGCCGTTTTTTACGGCGTACGAGTTTAGATGAATTGCCGCAATTTATTAATGTGCTGCAAGGGAGAATGTCTATCGTTGGCCCAAGACCACATGCAATTGCACATAATGAATTATATAAAGAATCAATATATACATATATGCAACGCCATCGTGTTAAACCAGGCATCACTGGTTGGGCACAAGTTAATGGTTGGCGCGGTGAAACAGATACCTTGCAGAAAATGCAAAAGCGGGTCGATTATGATTTGTATTATATTAATAATTGGTCGCTTGCGTTTGACTTAAAAATTATTTTGCTGACACTTATCAGTGGCTTGATTAATCGTAATGCGTATTAATTGAAACAAGAGGAGGCACGATGACATTAGAGGCTAAAGAAATAGCGAAACATAGACGTCGGTTTCAAGCGAATGAGATGGTGCAATACGAACTCTTTTATAAAGAAATTGCGAAAGAATCTTCGTCGGTTATTTTACCTGTTATCATTAATATCGCAGAAGATATTCTGGCAACACAGTCAAAAACAGATACGCATAAAGAGTTTCTT
>MGYG01000011.1 GCA_001801635.1 Gammaproteobacteria bacterium RIFCSPHIGHO2_12_FULL_43_28 | reverse complement strand
ATCACTTTCATTGCCATCCTTTAATGAATTTTGGCAGCGTGATCATGATGCAGAAATCAAGCTGCAAGTACTAAACGCATTACAATTAGCGCGTGAGGCAGCACAAATAAATTCAACAAGCGTTGCCGTTTGCAAATCAACTGATTTGATTCATTGCGGTGGTCAATGGAGAGAAGGGGTATTAATATTTGTAAATGCAGCAGAAGATGGTGTGTTAAATAATAAAAATCAATTAATCGCTGCGATAGCTTTTCCAAAAGCAACTGGCCAACTGTTGTGGCGTGCTTTCCCTTTTTATCGTGATTATTTATTGTTTTCAGCAATAGATACGAGCAACGTGAATAACGGCACCTTTTGGTATTGTCGACAGCAAGCAACAACGCCGCGCTTTGCAATTATAGTCAATCAATCCTATCGTGCTCGTGTTGAATATCCGGATAAAAATGGGGTTATTTTAGATGGTCGCGGAAAGGCTTTAGTGTGTTAACGCGTTTGGCTTGTCATGCCAGCATGCTTTTAGCAGCTTCACTTCTGTAACGTTCACCAACACTCATCCACACCACCAACGCCCGTTACACTTTTTCTACCCACGGAATCTAAACTCAATTGCCCGCATCGCGTATCACGCAGAGCTTGTTCATTGATCGGCATTGCAAGTAACAAATACTCGCTATCATCCGCTGTTTTAATCATGAGTTGATAATTATTTTTTGCGACGTACTCAGGTATTTTTAATGCTTGCAGCGTCGCATTTTTATACGTTAAATGCGTTAACTGATATTCTTCCATGGCAACCGAAAGTTTAACCAGCATATTGGCGGCTTCTAACCGCTTTGCACTGACGATGTGCTGTGTGTATCGGGGAATAGCAAAAACACTGATAATGCTAATCAGGAAAAGTGTGATGAGTAATTCAATGAGATGAAAACCATTTAATCGCCGCATGGCAGCAGCCGCTTACTCGCATAATAGCCGCAGCCCATGAATGCATGCGCTTTACCGCATAAAATGCCGAGTGGAAATTGTTCGCGCAAATTTAAGTACGCAGGGGAAGCGTGAATGCCGCGGAAAAAATCCGGGTGCGAGAAGACTTCAGGGTGGTTTAAGACAACACCGCCTGAAAGCCAAATACCACCATCCGGCATAAAACTTAATTGGACCGTACCCACTAATAAACCTGTGTACCACGCAAACGCGGCAAGGGTTTCATTCGCTTTGCCATCACGGACTAAATCACCAATTTCTTCGGCGGTCTTATGTTTAGCGCCGCGATCAAAAAAAGCATGCATGCGTGCCATGCCTTGATTAGCGAGTAATTTTTCGAATGTGAGTGCTTCATTTTCAGCGAGCAGGGCTTCACTGCGAAAAAAGTGCATCAATGCTTGATGACGTTTTACAAATACGTCCTCAGTCAGCGGCGGTGTGATAACACCAATATGACCCATTTCATTGGTGCCTAACCAAAAATTACCATCTTCCAATAATATCCCATCTTTTAAGCCTATGCCTGTTCCTATGCCAAGGGCGACACGACGTCCCTCTGGATTAATAGCTGCTTGATTTAGTCGATGAACATGTTGCGGATCATCAATATACGGCGTAAACGTGCCGCAAACAATGGGTGAATAATCATGCAAAATAGCAAACGGCGGCCAATGCTGCTCTTTTGCAAGGCGCGCAAAATCCATTCTGTAGGGATAACCTTCTTCTAATTCAACGACGCCATTTTTATATTGTCCCGCGGCGCCTATGCAAATGGCATCGGCAGCACTTAGTGTCAATTCTAATGCAGTTTCAAGCGTGCTTACTAATGCATCGAGTGATTCACAGGAACGAATTTTGACATTGATATGACGCTTACACGTTAATGCTTTGGTTTCCGTGTGATAATCCAACAGCGCAGCAGCACATTTTGTTGCGCCTAAATCCCATGCGATGATTGTTTTGATAGTCATGCCATTAACCTGAATATGTTTTTGCAGCGATCTTATCGGGTATTGCGGGCTGACCAATTTCTCTTAACGGTAAGCCGCGTCGAATATTATCTTCAATTGTTTCGAGTGAAACCCCTTTTGTTTCGGGTATTTTGAAATAACAAAAAATAAAGGCGATGACGCACATAACGGCATAAACCAGAAAAGTATTCGTTGGTTCCAATGCATTTAATAGCGTGAGAAAAGTAGAAGAGACAATAAAATTCCAAAACCAACAACTAAAAACAGCAATACTCATTGCCGTGCCGCGTACGGATAAGGGGAAAATTTCTGAAATAAGCAGCCACAACATCGCACCCAGGCTGAATGCAAACGAAATGACGTAAGTAAACGTACTAACCACAGCAATGCCGCGTAAATAGCTGGTGTGACTATCGGCTTGAAAAGCAAGACTTAAGGACAATAAGCTAAGACACATGCCGACTAAGCCAACCAAGAGCAGTGTGCGCCTGCCTAATTTATCGAGATACAGCACCGCAAAGATAGTTGCAATCACATTTACCACACCAATACCAGCCGTCGCTAAAATAGCACTTCTACTATCTTGAAAACCGGCGAGTTGAAAAATGGTGGGAGCGTAGTAAATGATGGTATTAATGCCGGTGACTTGTTGTAGAAAACCTAGCATCATGCCTAAGAATAAAACGGGCCGAATGGTGGCTGAAAAAACTTCTTTTAAGCCCGCTTCGCGCACCGATAATCCATTTTCAATGGCGTTTAATTCATGCGCGACGTTATGTTTTCCGCGTAAGCGGCGCAAGATCTTTCGTGCTTCTTCATGACGTTTTTGTTTGATGAGCCAGCGCGGGCTTTCAGGCAAAAAGATCATTCCAATGGCCAGGAATACCGCCGGAATTAACCCGATCGCAAACATCAGCCGCCATGAGCCTTGCGTGTTGGTAAATGCATAATTAATGAAATAAGAGCACATGATGCCGATGGTAATGGCAAGTTGGTTGAGGGACACCAGCCCGCCGCGCAGTTCTAGTGGGGCAACTTCGGCAATATAAAGCGGTGCCGTGTATGAGCCAATACCAATTGCAACGCCTATGCAAAGTCGGCCAATAAGGATGGCAAGGACCGTGGGCGCAAGCGAGGCTATCAGGGTGCCAAGAATGAACAAAGTTGAGATCAGTAGGATGACACGGCGACGTCCGTAGAGATCGGTGAGCCGGCCACTCAATAGAGAGCCCGCCATCGCACCAAGCAAGACGCTGCTGACAATTAACTCTTTCATCACCGTGCTGAGCGTAAAACCTTGTTCAATAAAGAGTAGCGCGCCCGAGATGATCCCGGTATCAAACCCAAATAATAACCCTGCCAGTGCTGCGATGGCGCAGACGAGATAAACAGCCATGAGATTCTCTGATTCCATATCAAAAGTGGCCTATGTTATACTCCACGACTTTCTAAATACAAGAAAAAGGAGAAGATGATGGGCTTTTGTTCAATGTTTTTTAATGAAACAAGTGAGAGCAGGTTTGTGTGTGAGCTTACCACTGGCATCCTGACAAAGGTATTTGACCGTAGTGATGAAGCTGTTAATTACTATGTTGATAAAGCTCTGCTTTTGCTTTTAGCGGCTGGGATTGCTGGTGGTGCCTATGTGTATCAAAACCGCGATCATTATAGTAATAAGGCCAGTCATTATAGGGATAAGGTTGGCGGTATCTTTCGAAATGCTTTGGGTTATACTGACAAGAACGCTCCAGGGCCAGAGAGTCAAACACCGAATATGAAAAAAAACTAGCAAAGCCCGGATAGAGCGTAAGCGAAATCCGGGTTAGCCAGTAGCCCGGATAGAGCGTCAGCGAAATCCGGGTTCGTTATTTGTAAACTGTTATTTAAGCCTAAGCGCCATCGTCGCCAACCTTTTACCCACTGCCAAACACAAACGTTGTTCTTCCTCGGTGATCGGGTTCTTACTATTTATTCCTGCCACATGCGTTGGACCGTATGGGGTGCCGCCAGTCGTGGTCGTATTCAGGTCAGGTTCTGTGTAAGGCAAGCCCAGCATGACAAACCCCAAATGGAATAAAGGCAGCATCATGCTAAGTAAGGTGGTTTCTTGACCGCCATGCAGGCTCGCAGTCGAGCTAAAGACGGCGGCGGGTTTATTGACCAGTTGACCAGACAGCCACAAACCGCTCGCTTGATCGATAAAATATTTCATCGGGGCCGCCATATTGCCAAAGCGCGTGGGGCTGCCTAATGCAAGGCCGGCGCAATTTTTTAAATCATCCAGTGTCACATACAGTGCGCCACTTTCTGGAATGACGGGCTCTGTTGCTTCGGTTGTCGGTGAAACGGCTGGTACGGTGCGAATGCGCGCTTCTATCCCATCGACAGATTCAATTCCGCGCGCAATGTATTGCGCCATTTGTTTGACGGAGCCATAACGGCTGTAATAGAGAACAAGAACATAGGGCATAGCGGTTTCCTTTAAGTAACGTTGGAGACAACCCATTCCATGGCGCGCTCGGGCAATAAACGTTGCAAGACCGCCATTAAATGCGCTGGCCAACCGACGAAATAATGGATTTTGGGATGTTTGCTTTCAAGGGCGTGAATGAGTTTTTTGACGACCGCTTCCGGTTTGCATGCTAGCTTATTGCCATTTTTTGGGGTTTTTAAATAAGCTTCTTTCATGTTGAGATAAGCGTCAGTGTAATGCCCGCTATTTTCTCTTTGGGCGATGGTTGCCTGAAAATTTGTATAGGCATTTTGCCTGATGTTTGTCGCAATCGGCCCTGGATTAATAAGTGAAACGTGAAGGTTAGTGCCGCGCAATTCCTGCCGCAAGGTACGGCTGTAGGCTTCCAAGGCAAACTTCGAGGCATTGTAAGCGCCGTAATAGGGCACGGTCATCACACCCAAAATCGAACTATTTTGGATAAGGCGGCCATGACCTTGTTTTAGCATGACGTCGAGCGCTAATCGGGTCAATTCCATCGCGCCAAAGGTATTGGTTTCAAATTGCGCTTTCACAATATCGAGGGTCAAATCTAAAATGCCGCCGACTTGCATGTAGGCTGCGTTATTGAAAAGGGCGTCCAGTTGGCCACCGGTCGCGGTGAGGACGGTGTCAAAGGCTTCGTGTATCGATTGGGGGTCGCTGACATCAAGCTGAAGGCTTTCAAAGCCTTCTTGCTGTAACCGCTTCACATCAACGGGGTTTCTTGCGCTTGCAAACACGCGATAGCCGCGCTTTTTTAATATGCCGGCGGCGCAGTAACCAATGCCGCTTGCGCAGCCGGTGATGAGAATCGATTGTTTGATCATGGGGGTGTCCTTGCAGCGATTAGCCTGGCGTTTTCCATGGTATCTTATTAGAATACTAGCGTTTTGATAAGCATTTCTTCCAAGAAAGACAGGGGTGTGTGTTATGCCAATTTATGAATACGTCTGTAAAGCTTGCGGTCAAGCGCATGAAGCTTTGCAAAAATTTTCGGATGAGCCATTAATGGATTGTCCGGCATGCCATCAATCCACCTTGCAAAAGATAGTGTCTGCGTCCGGCTTTCAGTTAAAAGGCTCAGGCTGGTATGTGACTGATTATCGGGGTAAAGATAAATCAGCCCAGTCTGCTGATGGCGCGACATCAAGTGATGCCACCAATTCAAGCGATACGACGGCGTCTTCATGATTAAATACTTAAGAACACGCTTTATTTCAGGGCTTTTGGTGTGGCTGCCTATTTGGGTCACGTTACTTGTGATTAAGTTTTTAGTCGATTTACTCAGCAAATCGCTTTTATTGCTCCCGCCAAGATATCAGCCAGACATTGTTCTCGGCGTTCATGTGCCAGGCATAGGCGTTGTCATTACCTTGCTCGTTATTTTATTGACCGGCATGTTAGCCGCTAATTTTATTGGTAAGCACTTGCTTGATTTTAGTGATTCGCTGATGGCGCGCATCCCCGTCGTGAGAACGATTTATCTCGGCGTTAAGCAGGTGATGCAAACGCTGTTTACGCCGGGCGGTCAGTCATTTCGCAAAGTGTTGTTGGTACAATATCCACACGAAGGCATGTGGAGCCTTGCTTTTCAAACCGGTGAAACCAGTAAAGAACTCGCCATGATGCTGGGTAAAGAAAAAATGGTCAGCTTTTTTATTCCAACAACACCTAATCCAACCTCAGGCTTTTTAATGATGGCGCCAAAGAGTGACGTCGTAGAGCTCGATATGAGTGTCGATCAGGCATTAAAATTCGTTATTTCATTGGGTGTGGTGCAACCAATTATTAATACCAAATTCAAACAACCCAAAGCGTAAGTGACAATCAAAGGTAAAGCATATGCGTAGTCATTATTGCGGTCACGTGACCGCCGATTTATTAGATAAAGAAGTAACCCTGGCAGGCTGGGTACATCGTCGCCGTGATCACGGGGGTGTGATTTTTATTGATTTGCGCGATCGCGAAGGGATTGTTCAAGTCGTGGTTGCACCGGAAAATGCCGCACTTTTTGCGAGTGCAGAATCAATGCGTAGTGAATTTGTCGTGCAAGTCACAGGAATGGTGAGACGCCGTCCGCAAGGAACCGTCAATTCAAACTTGCGTACTGGTGACATTGAAGTCGCCGCAAACTCGTTAACGATATTAAATCGTTCACAACCGCTGCCATTCCCCATTGATGAATACCATGAAGTCGGCGAAGAAACGCGTTTGCATTACCGCTATCTCGATATTCGCCGTCCTGAAATGTTGGAACGCTTAAAGTTTCGCTCAAGCATCGTGCGTTACATGCGCCGTTATTTAGATGAGCGTGGTTTTATTGATGTGGAAACGCCGTTTTTAACACGTGCAACGCCGGAAGGTGCGCGCGATTATTTAGTGCCAAGCCGTGTGCATCCCGGCAGTTTTTACGCCTTACCGCAATCACCACAACAATTTAAACAATTACTAATGATGTCAGGACTTGATCGTTATTACCAAATCGTGCGTTGTTTTCGTGATGAAGATTTGCGCGCAGATCGTCAACCTGAGTTCACGCAGCTTGATATTGAAACATCATTTTTAAATGAAAATGAAATTCAAGCCATCATGGAAGAAATGATGCGCGGTTTATTTTCATCGTTGTTGAATGTGGAATTGCCGACCCCATTCCCCCGCATGACTTATGCAGAAGCAATCAATCGATATGGTTCTGATAAGCCTGATTTACGCATACCCATGGAATTAGTTGACGTTGGCGATTTATTAAAAGACGTGGAATTTAAAGTGTTTGCCGATCCTGCCAATGATCCGCACGGCCGTGTGGCTGCATTACGTGTGCCCGAAGGCGCCTCATTAAGTCGCAAAGAAATTGATGATTACACCAAATTTGTGGGCCAATTTGGTGCGCGTGGGTTGGCTTACATCAAGATCAATGCTGAAGGTAAGGAAGGTTTGCAATCACCGATTTTGAAATTCATCCCAGAAAAAGCTATTGAAGAAATAGTTAAACGCACCAAAGCCAACGTGGGTGATGTTATTTTCTTCGGCGCAGATAAAGCAACGGTGGTGAATGAATCACTGGGCGCATTGCGCAATAAGATGGGCCATGATCGTGGTTTGATACAAGCAGGCTGGCGTATTTTGTGGGTGGTTGATTTCCCCATGTTTGAAAAAGGCGAAGGCCGATTATCAGCTTGCCATCATCCGTTCACCGCACCGCAATGTGATTCAATCGCTGAATTAATGGAAGCACCTGAAACGATGCAGGCACGTGCTTATGATATGGTGTTAAACGGTAGTGAGCTCGGCGGTGGATCGATTCGTATTCACTCATCTGAAATGCAAAAAGCGGTTTTCGGTATCCTAAATATCAATGCAGAAGAAGCGGAAGAAAAATTCGGTCACTTACTGACTGCCATGAAATTAGGTTGCCCGCCGCACGGTGGAATCGCTTTTGGTTTAGATCGTATTGCCATGCTGATGACAGGAGCCGCTTCTATTCGAGAGGTGATTGCTTTCCCCAAAACGCAAACAGCGACTTGCCCACTCATGGATGCACCGGCAACCGTTGAACCGGCGCAGTTGATTGAGCTTGGTATTCGCGTGGTTGCGAAGAAAGAAGAGAAATTGCTTAACTCGTATTGAAGGTGAAACCATGGCCGGACATAGTAAATGGGCGAATATTAAACGCCACAAAGCAAAGCAAGATGCAAAACGCGGTAAATTGTATACCAAACTTATTCGTGAAATTACGGTGGCAGCGAAACTGGGCGGGGGCGATCCTAACGCTAATCCGCGCCTAAGGGCCGCACTTGATAAAGCATTGGAAGCGAATATGACGCGGGACGTCATTGATCGCGCGATTAAGCGTGGTGCTTACGGCATGGAAGGTGAAAATCTGGATGAAGTGCGCTATGAGGGCTATGGTCCGGGTGGTACCGCTGTCATGGTGGATTGCATGACGAATAACCGCAATCGTACCGTTGGTGAAGTGCGTCATATGTTTTCAAAACACGGTGGTAATTTGGGAACAGATGGTTCCGTTGCCTATCTTTTTAAGCAACAAGGCATCATGACGTTTGAGCCGGGCGTTGATGAAGAGCGTTTGATGGAACTTGCCCTCGATGCGGGTGCCGATGATTTCATTATCAACAGTGATAAAAGTGTTGATGTGCTGACCTCACCCGAGCAATTTATGCCGGTGAAAGAGATGCTCGCGAGATCCGGTTTTCAGCCAGCGCAAGCTGAAGTGACCATGTCGGCAGATATTCAGGTGGAAGTGACTGATCAGGAAACCGCTGAAAAAATCATGACGCTTATCGATGCACTGGAAGATTTGGATGACGTGCAAGCTGTCTATTCAAACGTAGAGATTGCGGATGAATTATTGGGTAAGATAGCTTAGGCATTGGTTGAGAGGGTGTTTATGAAACTGTGTCATGCCAGCGAAAGCTGGCATCCAGGCTTTTCTCAGGTTCATTCTGGATGCCAGCTAAAAGCACGCTGGCATGACACAGTTTGACGAATGTTCTCTTGGTTGACGTTGTGTTTGCTGTCTAAATTTTTGTCATACCGGCGTGTTTGGTAGGATGCCGGCTTTCGCTAGCATGACAAGATACTGTCATATCCAACAAGGAAACCACATGACGACCATCATAGGAATTGACCCAGGCTCCTGTCGTACCGGATACGGCATCATTCGTCTTGAAGGAAACAGGCATATTCATGTCGCGAGTGGACATCTTGATGTGTCTCATTATGCGCTCTCTGAAAAATTGCGGCGTATTTTTTTGGGATTAAACGATCTCATCCATACCTATGGTCCCGAAGAAGCGGCCATTGAGCAAGTTTTTATGCATGCTAATCCCAATTCCGCCTTAAAATTAGGTCAGGCACGGGGTGCAGCTATTGTTGCGCTCGATATGCCAGTGGCTGAATACTCGGCACGCCAAGTCAAAAAATCAGTGGTGGGCCATGGTGCTGCGAAGAAAGAGCAGGTTCAATTCATGGTCACTCGCCTATTAAATTTAACGAAAGCATTACAAGCAGATGCAGCAGATGCGCTTGCAATCGCGCTCTGCCACGCACAGGCACGAAATTTGAATAAGTTACTTCGGGGTCATCGCTCATGATAGGACAAGTACGCGGTATCATTTTAGAAAAACTTCCGCCGCAATTACTGGTTGATGTGCAAGGGGTTGGTTATGAAATTGATGCACCCATGAGTACGTTTTACCAGTTGCCAGAGGTGGGCAGTGAAGTCAAACTCTTTACGCATTTGATTATAAGAGAAGATGCGCATGCGCTTTATGGTTTTTATACGCGCGATGAGCGGCTCTTATTTCGCGCGCTGCTTAAAGTAAATGGTGTCGGTCCAAGGCTCGCCCTCACCATTTTATCAAGCATCGCCGCAGATGAATTTGTGCGCTGTGTCTTAAATAATGATACTGCGAGTTTGGTTCGCTTGCCTGGCATTGGCAAGAAAACGGCCGAGCGATTAGTCATTGAAATGCGCGATAAATTATCGTCTTGGCAACAAGTTGAGAAAAATAGTGATTCAACCATCCAGGTAAAAGTAAGCGGTACCCGTCATCAATCCCTACAAGATGCCATCTCAGCCCTGATTTCACTTGGCTATAAGCAGCAGGAAGCAAGTCGTACCGTTGCCAGAATAGATGATGGCGCGGCAGCCAGCGAAGAGTTGATTCGCCGTGCATTAAGGGAGATGATGTGAACATGCAAACTGACCGAATGATGACTCCTCACCAACTGGAAAATGATCCGGTTGACCGCGCGCTACGACCGAAACGGTTGCAAGATTACACCGGTCAACAAGCCGTGCGTGAACAAATGGATATTTTTATCCAGGCGGCGAAGGCGCGCGGCGAAGCGCTTGACCATGTATTGATATTTGGCCCGCCGGGACTCGGTAAAACAACGCTCGCTAATATTATCGCTAATGAATTGGGGGTCAGTTTAAAGCAAACCTCAGGGCCCGTGCTGGAGCGGCCGGGCGATGTCGCCGCCCTATTAACAAATTTACAGGAAGGCGATGTGCTATTCATTGATGAAATTCATCGCTTAAGCCCCGTGGTGGAAGAAGTGCTTTATCCAGCGATGGAAGATTATCAAATCGATATTATGATCGGTGAAGGCCCTGCTGCTCGTTCAATCAAATTAGATATTCCCTCTTTCACCCTGGTTGGCGCCACGACGCGTGCGGGTCTTTTGACGTCGCCGTTGCGTGATCGTTTTGGTATTGTGGCGCGGCTTGAATTTTACCAAACCGTGGATTTGACTCAAATTGTGCAGCGCTCGGCTGACATTCTCAAGGTAGCTATCGATAAAAATGGCGCAGAAGAGGTCGCCAGACGTTCGCGCGGCACACCTCGTGTTGCGAATCGTTTATTACGGCGCGTACGCGATTATGCCGATATCAAAGCAGGCGGCCAGGTGACGCTATCCGTGGTAAGTGCGGCACTTCATTTTCTGCGTGTCGATAATCAAGGCTTTGATGTCATGGATCAAAAACTGTTGCTCGCATTGATTGAAAAATTTGATGGCGGTCCGGTGGGGCTTGATAGCTTGGCAGCGTTCATCAATGAAGAAAAGGGAACGATTGAAGATGTTATCGAACCTTTTTTAATTCAGCAAGGTTTTATGCTGCGCACACCGCGGGGACGGGTGGCGACAAGGCATGCGTATTCGCACTTTGGTTTACACGTCCCGGAAAAATTTATCATCGAGCAACCGCTTAATTTAGTGAATGATGTATGACAAAAACGGGGGCCGCCGTGCGTTACCTAAGCTCGAACTATTTGAGACAATTCGGAGAATGTTGCTATGACGTTTAATTACGATATGACTTTGTTGAGTTATTTTATCCAGGCAGGCTTGGTAGTAAAAGCAGTGATGTTGCTTTTGGCCGTCGCTTCCGTTTTTTCCTGGACCTATATTCTGCAGCAATTTTTTTATTTAAGATCAGTGGTCCACTCGGCTAAAGGGTTTGAGAAAGCATTTTGGTCTGGCACGGAACCGGCAAAATTATATGCCGCTGCCGATAGAGAAGAAAATGGTATTGCCGGGATGGAAGCGATTTTTCATGCGGGCTATAAAGAATATTTATTAATTAGTAAAGAACCAAACACGAATACCGAACAAGTGATTGAGAATACGCAGCGCGCAATGCGGGTTCAGCAAATGCGTGAGCAAAATAAATTAGAACAAAACCTGGCATTTCTTGCCATTGTGGGTTCAACCAGTCCTTATGTTGGTTTATTTGGAACGGTTTGGGGGATCATGCAAGCATTTCGTGCCTTAGCCAATGTTCAGCAAGCAACGATTTCAATGGTGGCACCAGGTATTGCTGAGGCACTGATTGCAACCGCCCTTGGTTTATTTGCGGCAATTCCAGCGGTGATTGCCTATAACCGATTTGTGACAGGTATTGGACGTTTACAAAATCGTTTTGATGCGTTTCAGGAAGAATTTACCAACACCTTAATTCGACAATTACGCAACAACTAAGAGGTGCATCATGGCAAGTATATACGAGCCTGGAAAAAAACGACCGATGGCCGAGATTAACGTCGTCCCGTTTATTGATGTGATGTTGGTATTATTAGTTGTTTTTATGATTACAGCGCCTTTATTGACCCAAGGGGTCAAAGTGGAGTTACCAAAGACGCAAGCAAAAGCATTAACAGAGCAAGAAAAAGAACCGCTGATTGTTACCGTTGATTCAGAAGGTAAATTTTATCTCAATCTTGCTGATAAACCAAATCAAGCCATTACTGCTCGCACACTGAGTTATCTTGTCACGAGCCAATTAGCAAAACAAAGCAGTGAAAATGGGCGTCCTGTTTTAGTGCGCGGAGATAAAAATGCGAATTATGGCAAGGTGATGGAAGCCATGTCTTTGCTGCAGCAAGCAGGGGCAAACAGTGTGGGACTTATTACTCAACCTGCACCGCAAGATAAAAAACTCGCCAAACAATCTTAGAATGAGAGCATTGTCTTGAAGCAGACGAGTGGGCAAAAAAAATATTTTTATCTTTCGTTTTGTACGCACGTGATCGTTTTTGCGTTATTGATGTTAGGATTTGATTATACCGCGCCACTTGCTGTGTTTGAAAACACCGATAAACAGGATGTGATTAGCGCCGTTGTCTTGGGCGATAGCCCAGATAGTAAACTGTTACCGCAATTATCAAAGCCGATAGAAACACCAAAAGAAGAAACAAAATCAGCTGAGATAACGCCAGCAAAACCAAACGAAACGAAAAATGAGCTCATCGCGTTAAAAGCACCTGACGATAAAAAGCAGGCTGAGAAAAAACGTCGCGAAAAATGGGCAGAAAATTTGTTGGCGGACATAGAGCAAGTCAAACAAAAAAAGAAACTAGTGAAACCACAAAAAGTAAAAACGAAATTTGATCAAGCGTTACACGAGCAGGCAGAAAAATCTTTACGAGAACAATTATTAAATGAAGAAATTAAATTGCAAAGTACGGTGAGTCGGCAAACGCAGGGCGAGATTAATAAATATAAGGCGCTCATTTTGCAGGTGATTAGCGAAAAATGGGTGATACCAACCCAGGCAAATAAAAAACTGACATGTGAATTAATGATACGCACCGCACCTGGCGGTGTGGTTTTGGACGTCCAAGTGACCAAAGCAAGCGGTGATCCATCGCTTGATCGTTCGGCACGGGCGGCGGTGTTAAATGCCTCACCGTTACCCGTTCCCAAGGATTCCGCCGCGTTCGATGCGTTTCGGCAGTTTGTGTTAAAAGTGAAACCTGAGAATATTTTAAACGAAAGCAGGGCGGGTTGAGGGATTGCCAGCTACAAAATTTAGCCCGTTCACCCTTCGAGACGGCGCAAAAAACGCGCCTCCTCAGGGCGAACGGGCGAAATTTTTGTCATATACAGAGAAGCCAGCCATTAAGCAGCCATTAAGCAGTCGTCAGCATCGTCATGAACGTATATAATGAAACCATGGACGGTGTGTTTCACGCAGGGAGAGTGTTATCGTGTGGGAGCTTTTTTCGATCATTGGTATTAGTAGCATTGCCTTATTGGTCATACTGATTTACCGCAAGAAACAAACGCAAACCCGACGCTTTACCGATAAAATCCAGTCTAACGAAATAAAGCTTGCTGCAAGTGAAGCAAGCGAATTGCGTTTGCGTGGTGAAATGCAGGTATTAGAAGCGAAACTGCAAGACGCGCTTTTGGATCCCGTGACGGGTTTAAAAGATCGGTCGGTTTTTTTAGAACGATTTCAGCTTGTTCTAAGGGAGAGCGAGCGTTATCAGTTGACTTTGGGTCTTTTAGTGCTTGAGATCGACAATTTTAAGATGATTAATGACGCACTCTCTTATGAAGTGGGTGATCCACTCTTAAAAGAAGTTGCCAGGCGATTAGAAAAATGCATCAGGCAAGTAGACAGCGTGGTGCGTTTTTCGAATGCAACCTTTGCCATCTTGCTTTCCCAATTATCTAAACCGGAAACGGCCGCCGTGGTTGCCGCGCGTATCTTGCAAGCGCTTATCGAACCATTTTACATTAATGGGCAAGAATTATATCTCACTGCCTGTGTTGGAGTAGCCATTTTCCCAGCGGATGGGCAAGATATAAAAGCACTTTTTATGGCGGCAGATCAAGCACTACAACTTGCAAAAGAAAAAGGTAAACACAGTTATCAGTTTAGTCAGGAAAAAATACATCAAGATAGTAAACGTGAATTAGCGCTGCACACAGCAATCAATCGCGATTCGCTTTATCAGGAACTGGTTACGTTTTATCAACCAATCATCGATGTGACAAAAGGAACTATCGTTTGCATGGATGCCAAATTGTGTTGGCAGCATCCTGAATTGGGTTTGATAGATGCAGAAGCATTTTCAAGTTACGCTGCAAAGCAAGGTAAAGCGAATCAGTTAACGGAATGGCTATTGAAAAATGCGTGTGGCCAATTTAATCGTTGGCACACAGCGGGATTTGCGCCCGCATTCTTAGGGATCCCAGTGTCTGTACGGCAAATTGAAAATATATCCTTCATTTATCGTCTTTCACAAATCTTGCAAGAACTTCCGTTTAAGCCCGAAAATCTTTTGTTGGAAATCAAGGGAGGCGATGCGTTGCCTTCACGTGAGATATTAGAAAAATCATTTAATATGCTGAATTATATGGGCGTTAAACTGTTAATCGAAAATGTTGGCGTTGGCCCTTTTTCATTTGCAGAACTTAAACTGCTGACGGTACATTATTTGCGACTTGATTCTCATCTGGTCGATGATATTGATAGTAATCAGCGGACGCTAGCCTTGATGAAAGCGCTGTTAGTGTTGGCTGATGCAATGTCATTGCAATTAATTGCGCAAGATGTGGAATCTGAAACCCAAAAGAAAATCTTGCAAGACATGAGCTGCTCGCTGATGCAGGGTAAGCTTTTGGGCGCGCCGTTAAAAGAGCAAGAAGTCATCGAAAAGATGATTGTGACAACCCAGTAGCTATTGTAATCTAACGCCTAATGAGAAATGACATAAAGGCGATAGCAGCATGCGCAAATTAATAACCGCGTTACTATGTTTTTTTACGATGAGCATTTCTTGCTCTGCTTTTGCTGTTTTAACCATGGAATTGACCCGTGGCGTAGCAGGTGCCATTCCTATTGCAGTCGTGCCATTTGCAGCGACAGCAACACCACCGCAAGAAGTCGCGACAGTTCTCGCGAGTGATTTGCAAAATAGCGGCCGCTTTAACGTTTACGATAAGCAAAAGCTGACTGTTTTTCCGAGTGAAATCAGTAATGTCTCCTCTGATTATTTTCATCGTCTTGGTGCTGATCACGTCGTTATTGGCAAGGTTGAAGAACTGGGTAATGATCGTTATCAGGTGACTTTCCAGTTACTCGATATGCTGCGCGGCAAGGACGTGGATAAGGTTGTTTTGAAAAAGCAATATACGGTTTTAGGGCGTGAACTACGGCCTCTTGCTCATCATATTAGCGATCTCATCTATGAAAAAATCACCGGCACACGCGGGGTTTTTTCAACTAAAATTGCCTATGTGGTTGTGCAAAGGCGTCCTAACGCGCCAACGCAATATAGCTTGGAAGTCTCCGATCAAGATGGTTATAACCCGCGTACGTTATTGAATTCACCTGAACCTATTATGTCACCCAGCTGGTCACCCGATGGCAAGCAGATCGCTTATGTTTCATTTGAAAGGAAATGGGCAGGCATTTATTTGCACGACGTTGCGAGGGGTACGAGAAGCTTGCTTAGCGAATTCCCCGGCATTAATGGCGCACCGGCCTGGTCACCGGATGGTAAAAAGCTCGCGCTTGTTTTATCAAGAAGCGGCACACCGAATATCTACGTGATGGATATTGCAAGCCGGCAATTAAAACAGCTGACCAATGATTTTTACATCAATACAGAACCTGGTTTTTCACCTGATGGGACATCCCTGGTCTTTACGTCAAACCGCAGCGGCGGCCCACAGATTTATCAATTAAAACTTGCAGGCGGTACTGCGGCTCGATTGTCTTACGATGGTCCTTATAATGCGCGAAGCGCTTTTACTCGCGATGGTGGTCACGTGGCAATGATTCATCGCGTCAATGGGGTGTATAAGATAGCCATCTTGGATCTCGATTCTGGTGTGACACGCGTTCTGACGGGTTCGATGGGAGATAGTGCCTCACCGAGCATTGCGCCGAATGACAGTATGGTGCTTTATGACACCGTGAGCGGTGGCCGAAACGTATTGGGTATGGTTTCATCAGACGGGCGTGTTCAATTGCTGCTGCCAGCACGCAATGGAGATGCGCAAGACCCGGCCTGGTCGCCGTATTTGTCATAGCGCTCTACTTGATAAGTAATCTTATCAGCGTATACTTTTGCGTTACTAATTGTTTTTCCTATTTATTTCAAAGGGGGGAGTATGAGTTTAAAGCCATGGATACGATTTATTTTGATCGGCGGTGTCGCTGCTTCTCTTGTAGCCTGCTCGTCAATGCACAAGAAAACAACGGACGAAAGCACCATCAATGAAGCCAATGCAGCTTACCAAGGCGAGGCACAAGCCTCAGGTATCGGTGATGAATCCTCGTTTGGAGATCGCGCTGACAGTAGTATGCAAAAAGCCTCCGATCGCGTTTATTATTTTGCCTATGATAGCGATGTAATTCGCGCCTCGGATATGCCAGTGATTAATGCCCACGCTAATTATTTGTTGACCCACTCGCGTGCAAAAATTATGCTAGAAGGACACACTGACCCTCGCGGCAGTCGGGAATATAATATTGGTTTAGGCGAACGCCGTGCCAAGGCTGTTTCCCGTTATATGATGTCAAAAGGGGTGAGTCCGACCCAAATTCGCGTCGTGAGTTATGGGGCTGAAAAATTGGCATCCCCAGCGCGAACAGAGGCAGCTTATCAACTTGACCGGCGTGTTGTGCTGGTTTATACGCAACGGTAATGTATGCGACATTTTAAGCAGTTTGTTAAAATGGCTGGTATAACAGCGTTAATAAGCGCTGTTATGCCCGCTTATCTTTATGCTGCACCCGCACCGGTCTATGATGCGGATACCTTGGCTTCTTCATTAGATGCTGATTCAGAGCAACGTGCGGGGGATGTCTCTCTGCCACCAAGAGAGCAAGCAACGGCTGATCCGCAAATGGAAGCATCGGCTGAGATCTCTCCCGAGGCGCCTCAGGATGCGCCAGGCGATATGGCAGCAGAGGCACCAGCCATGGGCTCAAGAGAAATCGAAGCACCAGCGCCCGCCGCCGTTCCTGATTTACCAGATACTGCAGCACTTAGCCCAGAGCAACGTATAAAACGCGTTGAACAGCAAGTGAGTAATTTACAAAATAGCGCGATGAATAACCAGGTAGAGTCATTGCAAGGGGAAATTCAAGCGTTACGCGATCAGGTAGAAAAATTGAATCGCGAATTAACTGAAACTAAGAGCCAACAAAAGAACATGTATTCGGACTTGGATAAGCGCCTTGCGCAAAAGCTGAGTTCTTCCAGAAATGAAACCACAGCAAGCAGCGATGGCATGGAGGCTTCCGCAAAAGCGGCAAAAAAGCTCGCCTCGGCTGCGAAGGACGGAGCGGAACCTGCGCCGTCGATGGTGCCTAACATCGCTGCAGCTAACGCTGGCACGACACAGCCAAATGCGGCCGAAGAACAAGCTATTTACCAATCTGCTTATAAACTGATTAAAGAAAAAAAATATCATGAAGCGGCGAAAGAGTTAGAAAGCATGCTGCAAAAATACCCGACTGGCCAGTTTGCCGCTAATGCGCATTACTGGTTGGGTGAATTGTATGGTCTGATGGATAATCATGATCGTGCAATGAAAGAATTTACCGCTGTTGTTAAATTGTATTCAGACAGCCCCCGTGTTTCTGATGCACAGTTGAAAATTGGGCTGATTTTAGCGTCTCAATCCAAGTGGAAAGATGCAAAAGCAGTCTTCAAGAAAGTCATTAACCGCTATCCAGGAACGGCATCCGCACGATTAGCATCCGAGCAGCTTAAGGAAATCAAGCGAGCAGGAAACTAATAGTGAGTTTATAGTGTGGAACGTCTGCGGATTACCGAAATATTTTTCTCCTTACAAGGCGAGACGCGAACCGTTGGATTGCCGACGGTTTTCATTCGTCTAACGGGTTGCCCTCTGCGATGTCAGTATTGTGATACCGCTTACGCTTTTCAAGGCGGAACTTGGCATGCACTGGATGAAATTCTCGCTGAAGTGAAAAAATATAAAGCGCGTTATGTGACTGTTACTGGTGGTGAACCGCTTGCGCAAAAAGCCTGTATTCCACTCTTAACGCGTTTGTGTGACGAGCATTATGACGTCTCTCTCGAGACTAGCGGTGCGCTGGATGTGTCGCTGGTCGATCCGCGTGTGGTAAAAGTCATTGATATCAAAACCCCTGGTTCTGCTGAAGTAGCGAAAAATCGCTGGGAAAATCTCTCGTTGTTGCTCCCGCAGGATCAACTCAAATTTGTGATTTGTGATCGGGCGGATTACGATTGGGCGAAGCAAGTGTTGGTGGATTATCAATTGCCATCGCGTTGTGAAATTCTCTTCTCCCCCAGTTATCAGCAGATTGACCCCGGAACATTGGCTGATTGGATATTACATGATCAATTACCAGTCCGTTATCAAATTCAATTGCATAAATATTTATGGGGGGATGCAATTGGGCGTTGAAATTTCCCGTAGAATCCGTATCATTAGCGGCTTCTGTTAGTTGTTTCACACATGGGCCGTTAGCTCAGTCGGTAGAGCAGCGGGCTTTTAACCCGTTGGTCCTGCGTTCGAGTCGCAGACGGCCCATTGAATTTCGTCCTGTCCTCCCTCTACTAAATATTTCTTCAGCGGTTGCAGCACGAACCTTACGCGATGGGGGATTCCCAAGAGGGGGAGAGCACAGCGAGGGGGAAGCGAAGCGCGCGATTCTCCCCCTTGGGTGCAAGCAAAAACTTGTTTTTTGCGCAGCATCAAAAGAATCTTATTAAAGCTTGATTTTTCCCGCGAAACCCTCATCTAATAAGTAAGACAACCTGAGGTCAATCGAACGATGAGAATGGATAAATTAACGAATAAGTTTCAAATGGCCTTGGCCGATGCGCAATCCTTAGCACTCGGCAATGATAGCGCATTCATCGAACCCGTCCATGTGATGAAAATATTGCTAGAGCAAGAAGACAGCAGTATTAATACGATTCTTGCGAAAGCGAATGTCAATCTACCCAAATTACGCAGCGATGTTGAAGCTGCCATCAAGCGCCTGCCAAAAATAGAAGGGACGGGCGGTGAGATGCATATTTCGAATGAATTAAACCGAATTTTAAATTTAACCGATAAAATTGCACAAAAACGCAAAGATCAATTTATCTCAAGTGAATTATTTGTACTCGCTGCGGTTGAAGATAACGGTACCTTGGGTGATCTGCTGCGGCAAGCAGGTGCGAACAAGGGTTCGCTCGCTAAAGCCATTGATGCGCTGCGCGGCGGCCAACGGGTTGAAGAACAAAATGCCGAAGAACAACGGAATGCACTGACGAAATATACCATCGATTTAACCGAGGAAGCGCGCAAGGGTAAGCTTGATCCGGTGATTGGACGAGATGCGGAAATTCGCCGCACAATACAAGTATTGCAACGACGTACGAAAAATAATCCCGTCTTAATTGGCGAGCCAGGCGTCGGTAAAACAGCGATAGTGGAAGGTTTGGCGCAACGTATTATTAATGGCGAAGTACCAGAAGGCTTGCGCGAGAAACGTTTACTAGCGCTTGATTTAGGCGCTTTAATTGCGGGCGCTAAGTTCCGTGGCGAATTTGAAGAACGGCTTAAAGCGGTTTTAAAAGAACTCGCGAAAGAAGAAGGACAAGTCATTCTTTTTATCGATGAATTACACACCGTTGTTGGCGCTGGGAAAGCAGAAGGTGCGATGGATGCGGGCAATATGTTAAAGCCTGCATTGGCAAGAGGGGAACTGCATTGTGTTGGCGCAACCACACTCGATGAATACCGCAAATATATCGAAAAAGATGCAGCACTTGAGCGTCGTTTTCAGCGCGTCTTAGTTGAAGAACCCAGTGTGCCAGATACCATTGCAATTTTGCGCGGTTTAAAAGAACGCTATGAATTGCATCACGGCGTTGAAATCACGGATTCTGCGATTGTTGCGGCAGCCACTTTATCACATCGTTATATTACCGATCGTAATTTGCCTGATAAGGCCATCGATTTAATCGATGAAGCAGCCAGTAATATCCGCATGGAAATCGATTCCAAGCCTGAAGTCATGGATAATCTGGAACGTCGAATTATTCAAATGAAAATTGAGCGCGAAGCATTAAAGAAAGAAAAAGATGAAGGATCGAAAAAGCATCTTGAAAAATTGGAAAGTGATTTAGCAAAGTTAGAAGACGAATACAACAAATTAGAAACGATCTGGAAAGCCGAAAAAGGATCGCTACAAGATGCGCAATCAATTAAAGGCGAGCTTGAAAAAGCACGCACTGAATTTGACACTGCACGACGTGCGGGTAATTTAAGTTTGATGGCCGAGTTACAATACGGGCGTATTCCAGCCTTAGAAAAGCAGTGGGAAACAGCAACGAATCAGCCAGAAAAGAAAGAAAAACAATTATTGCGAAATAAAGTGACCGATGAAGAAGTGGCAGAAGTCGTTTCCAAATGGACACACATTCCGGTTGCTAAAATGCTTGAAAGTGAAAAAGAAAAATTGCTGCAGATGGAAAGTGCGCTGCATCATCGTATTATTGGACAAAGTCAGGCGGTGACTGCCGTGTGTAATGCGATTAGACGTTCACGCGCGGGTTTATCTGATCCCAAAAAACCAATTGGTTCCTTTTTATTTTTAGGACCGACCGGTGTAGGTAAAACAGAATTGTGTAAGGCGCTTGCCGAATTTATGTTTGATACGGATGAAGCAATCATCAGATTAGATATGTCAGAATTTATGGAGAAACATTCGGTTTCACGATTGCTTGGCGCACCACCCGGTTACGTTGGCTATGAAGAGGGCGGTTATTTAACTGAGCACGTGCGTAGACGCCCGTATTCAGTGATTTTGCTAGATGAAATGGAAAAAGCACATCCCGATGTTTTTAATATTTTACTGCAAGTATTAGATGATGGTCGTTTAACGGATAGTCAAGGTCGAACGGTTGATTTTCGCAATACCGTTATTGTGATGACCTCTAATTTAGGTTCTGACCTGATACAAGAGATTGCCGAGCACGGCGATTATTTTGAAATGAAAGAAGCGGTCATGGGTGTTGTCGGGAAGCATTTCCGTCCTGAATTCATCAATCGTATTGATGAAATTGTTGTGTTCCATCCACTCGATAAAGAACAAATTAAGTTGATTGCGAAAATTCAAATTAATCGTTTGCGTTCACGTTTGGCAGAACGTGATTACCATGTTGCTATCACTGATGAAGCATTGGATTATTTGGCGGCGACGGGGTATGATCCTGTGTATGGGGCAAGGCCTTTGAAACGTTCGATTCAGCAGCATGTTGAGAACCCGCTTGCACAAGAAATATTGTCAGGAAAGTTTTTGCCAGGCGATTCAATCAATATCGAATTGAAGAATGACCGCATACAATTTTCCAAATTAAAAGCGACTGCTTAGTGAAAGGATAAGAACAATGTATAAACACATTATGTTTGCTACTGATTTAACGGAAGATACAGAATACCTAGTCAAAAAAGTAGAAGCGCTTCGCGAATTAACTAAGGCAAAATTAAGTTTAGTGCACGTAGTTGAACCGCTGCCTGGCTATAGTTATGCTTACTTAGGTATTGAAGATATTGAAGGGCAATTGATTCAGGAAGCAAACCAAGCGATTGAGAAATTGGGTGAGCGCTTAAACGTTTCTAAAGATGCCCAACATGTTGAAATTGGCCCAACGAAAACAAAAATTCTTAAAGTGACCGAAGACAGTAAGGCCGATGTGATTATTTGCGGCAGTCATGGGCGTCATGGTTTGTCACTGTTACTCGGATCAACGGCAAACGCCATTCTCCATGGCGCAACCTGTGATGTGTTAACGGTTCGTTTGCCTGAAGAAGTGTAACGGTTATCAATGGAATACAAAGATTATTACGTTATTTTAGGTGTTGATCGTAAAGCATCGCCTGATGAAATCAAGCTTGCCTACCGCAAGCTTGCGCGCAAATATCATCCGGATGTGAGCAAAGAGGCGAATGCCGAAGAGAAATTTAAAACGGTCCAAGAAGCCTATGAAGTGCTGAAAGACCCCGAAAAACGCACCGCTTACGATCAGTTAGGCAGTCAGTGGCAAGCAGGGCAAGAATTTCGACCCCCACCACATTGGCAAGAGAATGCCCGTTATACGCGTGAAGATGTGGGCGGCTTTGGCGGTGAAAACGCCGAAGGCTTTAGTGATTTTTTCGCAAATTTATTTGGCGGTGGATTTCAGCAAGAAGGACGGCGCGGGGGATCCGCAGGCTTTAAACAGCGCGGTGCCGATCAGCGTGCCAACATTACTATTTCGCTAAGTGATGCGTTTAATGGCGTTGCAAGAACCTTGCAATTACAAGTGCCCGAGATTGATCCCAAAGGCCGTATTGAGTACCATACACGCACATTGAAAGTAACGATTCCACCCGGCGCAGAAGAAGGACAGCAATTGCGCCTCGCGGGGCAGGGTTCACCCGGTCTTGGTGGCGCACCCGCAGGGGACCTTTATCTTGAAATTACTATTGAGCCGCATCCGCATTTTTCCTTGCAGGGCAAAGATATTTATCTCACGTTGCCAGTGACACCATGGGAAGCGGCATTGGGGACGAATATCAACATCCCAACGCTTGGTGGACGGGTGGGTTTAAAGGTGGCACCCGATTCACAATCGGGTCAGAAATTGCGTTTAAAAGGCCGCGGCATGCCAGGGAAGCCGCATGCGGGTGATCAGTACGTTATTTTGCAAGTCAAAGTGCCGCCGGCAAAAACCAGCGCAGCAAAGGAAATTTATCAAAAAATGGCGGAAGTGATGCCGTTTAATCCGCGTGAAGGATGGTAGGGCGTTATGGTAAATAAAAATATCATTATCATTGCCGATTACTCAGAAGAAAAACCGCTTTCATTTGAAGAAGTATGCGAAAGTTGCGGTATCTCAGCAGATTACGTGTATGAATTGATCGAATATGAAATCGTACGACCCGCAACACTTGCGCAAGAAGAAATGTTATTTGAAGTTGAGCAATTACGCCGCATCAAAACTGCGTTACGCTTAAAGCATGAATTAGAAGTCAATATGCAAGGCATTGCCATCATTCTAGATTTATTAGAAGAAATGGAAGCCTTGCGCGCCGAAAAAGAGTTATTGAAAAAGCATTTATTGAGTGAGTGAATTGCATTTGATATCATCGCTACTCACTTTTTTAAGGGTCACTGCGATGGCAAGATGCACAATACTCAGTAGCACCGTAGTTGTTATCCTGATTGCAATGAGCGCTTATGCTTATGCAAAATCAGATCGGCCTCTATTGGTGATTGATATGGAAGATACCGTGGCGTTACCGAAAAAGTTTCGTACGACGGCTGATCCATTGCCAAGGTCGGCGCATGTTAATCAATATGGCTTGGATCAGCTGCATGTTATCGGTAGTGCGCAGTTTTCTGCGGAGTCATTGCAGCAAGCAGTGCAGCAATTGAAATTGCAAAAAATGATGATTGTCGATTTGCGCCAAGAATCTCATGGCTATTTGAATGGGAATGCGGTGAGTTGGTATGGGCAGCATGATGCCGCCAATGAAAATAAAACAGCGGCGCAAATTGAACGTGATGAAGCAAAGCGGCTACAAGCTTTGCGAGAAAAAACGAACACAACTGTTAATCTCATTTTAGATAAAACTGAAGATGGTATTATCTTAAAAACAAAACGAGTCAAATTTCCTGTTTATCGTATTCTATCGGAAGCAGATTTAGCGAAGCTTTATAATTACGATTATCATCGCATGTATGTGCAAGATTTTCACGCACCATCACCAATAGAAGTCGATAAATTTATTAATGTCGTTAAAACACGTGCAAGCGATGATTGGATTTATTTCCATTGCCGCGGTGGTTCAGGTCGTACTACTGAATTGATGGTGATGATTGATATGATGAAGAATGCAAAATGCGTTTCATTTGAGGATATTCTTGCGCGTCAAACAGCGCTTGGTGGAAAAGATTTAACGGAGTTGCCGCCCGAAGATAGTTATAAATACGCGGCCGCCGTTCTGCGTTTAGCTTTCCTCAAGAACTTTTATCGTTATTGCCAAACCGTTGATGAAAACTTTTCGCTAAGCTGGTCAGCGTGGGTACGTGACGTGCCTGAGTAGCCCGACTATGTTTTCTAAAAATCCATTATTGCAAAAACAATCGGCGAATTTCTCTGAATTAGCTTGTTTAATTATCCCTGAAAACGCGCAAGTGGTTGCCTATCCAAACCCTGTGGGTAAAAGCTATCAGGCATTCAAGAAACCTATCGTTAAAAAAGCGCCGTGTTTTGATGATATACGTCAGGGCTCGAGTGGCGATTGCTTTTTGTTAGCGGCATTGTTTTCAATAGTAGCGCTAGCAGATGGCGCTAGCATTATCACTGGTATGTTTCAAGCTAAAGGCGATCACATCATCGTTCGCCTATTTGATCGCGAAGGCAAGCCGCATTATTTATCGCTAGAGAAGTCATTACCAGTCAAATGGAATGGTCCATCATCACGGGCGCCCTGGGTGCAATTTATTGAAAAGGCCTATGCAGCATTTAAGTTGGATAACTATAGTGCGCTGAATGGCGGTTCACCAGACGAAGCGATATTGACCTTGACCGGTGCTCGTTACGAGGGATTTTGCACTTTACCGCTACAATCTCGTCAATCATTGTCATTGATCACCGAATACGTAAATGCAGATGGTATTTATCTTTTTCATGAATTAATGCGTATAAATACGAAAACACCACCTGCGATTAGAAATAGATTATTAAAAGTAATTTTTGCAAATGATTTAGCGTCATTCTCGCAATGGGAAACATGGTTAAATAGAAATAATCGCGCAGTAGATTGGCAGCAATTACTTTTAAAAATACATCCGATTGAATGGCAGCATGTAGAACAATTTATTAACGGGTATCAGACCGAAAATGAATGTCAACCTGTTTTGACGCAAATTAAACATTGGTTAAGCGTTGAGAAAATATTACCTGGCGCACCCTTATCTGCGCAGTATTCTTATGAAGAATTAAGCCTGTTTGATGAAATAAAAAAGCAGTTAGCAAATCAGCGGGCAATATTTGTAAGCGCCCATAGTGATGTGCTTTCGCAAAGATATATTTCATCTTGGCATAGTTATTCTGTTCAAGGTATTGAAGAAAGTACTGTGTTGTCTCATAAATACGTTTTAGTAAGAACACCAGCGCCCCATTTTCTACATCGCGCACCAAAATGGATGTCTTATTTCTTTAAGACTGGTCGTTCAGTGAAAGAGATTGATGTGCAGCATCAACAATCACCACAAATTGAAATTACACAGTCACAGGAAGTCGGCAAGGCTTATCGTATGGAACTAAATGATTTTTGCCGTTCATTTGATACGATGAAAAGTACGCAACCGATTTCAAGCACGGCTGTTGATGAACGAGTAAGTGTGCATCTTTCTGTGAAGAAGTAGCCCGGATTAGCGCAGCGTAATCCGGGAACATGGATCTAACTAACCGAAATTCAGAGCGACAAAATCCCAGTTCACTATATTCCAAAAGTTTTCCAGGTATTTTGGACGTGCATTGCGGTAATCAATGTAATAAGCATGTTCCCATACATCGCAAGTTAATAGGGCTTCTTTATTTTCTTTCATTGGTAAGCTGGCATTACCAGTGTTTACAATTTCTAATTCACCATTGCTATTTTTTGCAAGCCATGTCCAGCCGGAACCAAATAAGGTGGCTGCTGATTGGGTGAATTGCTTTTTGAATTCATCGAATGAACCAAATTTTTTATTGATGGCATCCGCTAATTTGCCCTTTGGTGCTTGCGCGCTCTTCGGTGTTAAGCAGTACCAGTAAAACGTGTGGTTCCAGATTTGCGCGGCATTATTGAAGATTCCGCCGCTTGATTTCATAATAATAGCTTCGAGTGAACTATTGGCAAATTCAGTGTCTTTCACCAAATTATTAAGATTATTGACATAGGCTTGATGGTGTTTACCATAGTGATATTCCAATGTTTCCTTGGAAATATAGGGTTGCAAAGCATCCATTGCATAGGGTAATTTTGGTAATTCAAACATGGCATTGCTCCTTAGTCATTAGTAACGCTAGGATTGCATTGTAGGATGTTATTTTGGAATGTCAAAGAGGGAATATGGCCAAGCTCTATTTTTACTATTCCGCGATGAATGCGGGTAAAAGCACGGTGCTTTTACAATCTGCCTATAATTACCAGGAACGCGGCATGGAAACGCTTATTTTTTCGCCAGCGATGGATAGCCGTTTTGCCGGGGGAAAAGTCCATTCACGTATTGGTTTGACAGCGGACGCCATTGCATTTGATCAGGCATTTGACCTCTATCAATTCACGGCCAATCATCAGGCAGCGAATCCTACGCTTGCCTGCGTTTTAGTAGATGAGGCGCAATTCCTCAAAAAGCCACAAGTGATGCAGTTGACGGATATCGTTGATCAATTGGATTTACCGGTGCTTGCTTATGGTCTGCGCAGTGATTTTCGCGCCGAGCCGTTTGAAGGGAGTCAATACTTGCTCATTCTGGCGGATAATTTGATAGAGCTAAAAACCATTTGCCATTGCGGCAAAAAGGCGACCATGAGCGCCCGTATTGATCAGCAGGGCCGTCCGGTAAAAGAAGGTGCGCAAATCCAGATTGGCGGCAACGAAAGCTACATCGCCATGTGCCGTAAACACTACAAAATGAGCGGCTAAATCGCTTCCTCATCACGCTTGGTCAAGACGTCATGACCTGTCTCAGTCACCAAAATGGTATGTTCCCATTGGGCCGAGAGGCTGTGATCTTTGGTGACAACCGTCCATTGGTCGGGGAGGAGTTTGACGTCGCGCTTACCCGCATTCACCATAGGTTCAATGGTGAAGATCATGCCGGCTTTTAAGGCATCGCCGGTGCCTTTTTTGCCGTAATGTAAAACATTGGGGGGTTCGTGAAAAACTTGACCTATGCCGTGACCGCAGTATTCGCGCACGATAGAAAAACGGTTTTTTTCCGCATGTTCTTGAATCGCAGCACCGATGTCGCCAAAGTGGATACCAGGCTTAATCATTCGAATGCCAAGGTAGAGGCATTCCTGGGTCACATTAATGAGCCGTTCCGCGAGGATGGAAGGCTTGCCTATGCAGAACATTTTACTGGTATCCCCGTGATAGCCGTCTTTTAAGACCGTCACATCAACGTTAACGATATCGCCGTCCTTTAGCTTTTTGGGTCCTGGAATACCATGGCAAACCTGGTGATTGACTGAGGTACAAATGGATTTGGGGAAGCCGTTATAGTTTAACGGGGCAGGGACCGCTTTCTGTACATTGACTATGTAATCGTGGCAGAGGTGATCTAGCTCTTCAGTTGTCACGCCTTCTTTGACGTAAGGCCCTATCATATCGAGTACTTCCGCGGCGAGGCGTCCCGCAATACGCATTTTTTCAATATCCTGCGGGGTTTTAATAATAATATTGGACATGGCTAATCTTGATATCCCAAGCTAGTGTGTAAAATATACACAGAATAAGTGTAACAGACTGAATGCATATTGTTGATTGCTAGAATTCTATGGTATAAAGGCGTGCTTTATTAAGCAACCATTAACTTTATTAGATCGCACGCTTATCAAAACGATTCGCCGGGTGCTCTGCTGCGAAGCAGAGTTGGCAAGTCGGATGAGCGGAGGCCTAACCCGAGAGGAAAGTATCATGCAAGTTACCATGCAAACTATGTTGAAAGCCGGTGTGCATTTTGGCCACCAAACCCGTTACTGGAACCCAAAGATGGGGACCTATATTTACGGTTCGCGTAACAAGATCCACATTATCGATTTAGGTAAAACACTTCCCCTTTTCCAGGACGCGCTGAATTACATCAGCAGTGTCGCAGCCAATAAAGGCAAGATCCTGTTCGTCGGTACCAAATATGCCGCACAAGACATCATGCGTGAAGAAGCAGAACGCTGCAAAATGCCGTTTGTTAACCATCGCTGGTTAGGTGGCATGCTCACGAATTATAAAACCATTCGCCAATCCATTAAACGCTTGAAGGACCTTGAATCGATGTTTGATTCTGGCAAATTCGGCCGTTTAACAAAGAAAGAAATTCTGAATTTAGATCGTGAAAAAGAAAAATTAATGAATAACCTCGGCGGTATCAAAAACATGGGTGGTATCCCAGATGCCATTTTCGTGCTTGATGTTGGCCATGAAAAAATCGCTGTATTAGAAGCGAAAAGATTGGGCATCCCAGTGATTGGCATCGTCGATACGAATAACGATCCTGATGACATTTCCTATGTTATTCCTGGTAACGATGATTCCACGCGTTCAATTCGTTTTTATGCCTCGGCGGTTGCCGATGTGATTCTTGAAGCACGCGCTAGCACGCTTAATGACTTGCAAGAAGAAGAGGAGCTGGTTGAAGTGAAAGAAAAACCTAGAAAATCAGCTGCTAAAGAAAGCAAGAAAGCAAGCGAAAACGAAAATCAGGCGTAGGTAACAGGAGCAGCAGAGCAATGACAACGCAAATTACAGCGGCAATGGTAAAAGAGCTGCGCGAGAGAACGAATGTCGGCATGATGGAGTGCAAGCGTGCACTTCTAGCAAGTCATGGTGATATGGAACTTGCCATTGAAGAATTACGCAAAGCGGGTATCGCAAAAGCAGGTAAAAAAGCAGGTCGTATAGCGGCAGAAGGCGCGATTGTGATTCTGGCAAAAGCACCTGGTAAGCAGTCCGTTATGCTGGAAGTGAATAGCGAAACTGATTTTGTTGCGCGCGATGAAAACTTTACCAAATACGTTGATGCCGTTGCCGCAACAGCGCTTCACGCGGGCGAGCAAGACGTCGATGCACTTTCAACGCTGCCGCTTAAAGGTCGTGAACTGGGCACTGTTGAAGAAGTGCGCCAGGAATTAGTCGCCAAAATCGGTGAAAACGTACAAATTCGCCGTTTGGTATTAACCAATCCCGCGTCTGCCTTTGTTGGCAGTTATGTTCATGGCAATCGAATTGGTGTCATGGTTGAGCTCGACACTGAAAACGAAGCATTGGCGCGTGATATCGCAATGCATATTGCCGCGAACAAACCAATGGTTATTTCACCAGATGCCGTTCCAGCGACGGTGGTAGAGAAAGAAAAAGATATCTACATGACACAAGCTGCGGCGAGTGGTAAGCCGCAAGACATCATTGAAAAAATGGTGGCTGGCCGATTGAAGAAATACCTGGATGAAGTGAGCTTGCTGGGCCAACCGTTTGTGAAAGATCCCGATGTTACCGTTGGCAGTTTATTGAATAAGCATCGTACCAAAGTACTCGCTTTTTATCGTTACGAAGTGGGTGAAGGTATTGAAAAAGTGGTAGAGGACTTCAGAGAAGCTGTAATGTCTCAAGTTGCAAGGTAGCAATGTCATGGAGCAGTCAACTGCGCAAGAAAAAGCAATTTATCATCGTATTTTGCTGAAACTGAGTGGCGAAGCGTTGCAAGGAGATCACTTGTTTGGCATCGATGCCAGCAAGCTTGGTCGCATGGTGCAAGAAATTGCAGGTGCAGTGCAACTCGGCGTTGAAGTCGCACTCGTTATTGGTGCTGGTAATTTAATTCGCGGCGCAGACCTTTGCGCGGCGGGTCTTGATCGAATTGCCGCCGATCAAATGGGTATGCTTGCAACCGTTATCAATGGTCTCGCTTTACGCGATGCCTTAGATAGAAAAAATATACCCGTGGTTTTAATGTCCGCTTTTGCGGTGCCAAGTATTGCCGATCAATACGATCGCTACAAGGCACAAGATTATCTCGCGCAAGGCAAAGTTGTTATTTTTTCAGCAGGCACCGGTAATCCGCTAGTGACGACCGATTCCGCCGCTGCATTACGCGGCATTGAAATTGGCGCAGACATCGTCTTAAAGGCAACGAAAGTCGAAGGCGTATTTGATGCAGATCCGATTAAAAATCCTAAAGCAGAACGCTACCAATACTTAAGCTATGATGAAGTGATTACCAAGCGTCTTGGTATCATGGATTTAACCGCTATATTGCTTTGCCAAGATCATGATTTGCCATTACGCGTATTCAACATGAATAAGCAGGGCGCATTGCGTCGCATTATGTTGGGTGAGGATATCGGTACATTGATTAAAGGCATTGAATAAACAAGCTGACGCTTGCATTGCCGACGTTGATAAAGGTTAGACGGAGAATCAGTTTATGCATAAAACCATTAAAGATGCTGAAGCGCGTATGCGCAAAGGCATTGACGCATTTAAGGCGGAAATTGCTAAATTACGCACGGGTCGTGCGCATCCAAGTATTCTTGATCACGTTCGAGTGGATTATTACGGTACATTAATGCCGATCAATCAGGTGGCTAACGTTAATACGACCGACGCTCGCACGTTGACCGTGACACCTTGGGAAAAGGGCATGGTACAAGCGATTGAAAAAGCAATTTTAAATTCCGATTTAGGCTTAAATCCCGCTACAACGGGCGATTTAATACGCGTTCCCATGCCAGCGCTGAATGAAGAAAGACGCAAAGAGTTAATTAAAGTCGTACGGGGTGAGGCGGAATCAGCACGGGTTGGCGTTCGTACTGTCAGACGCGATGCCAATGCTGAAATCAAGGAAATGCTCAAAGAAAAGCAAATCACTGAAGACGAAGAAAGACGTATGATGGATGATATTCAAAAAGTAACGGATAAATTTATTGCTGAAATTGACCAATTGACCAGCGCAAAAGAAGCTGATTTGTTAGCTGTTTAATCTCGGCAAGAAGGATTGGCATGCAAGAGAAAGCTTTGCCACAAGAAAATCAAATTCGATCCGATCAGGATCAACCTAATCTGCCACAGCACATTGCCATCGTGATGGATGGCAATGGCCGTTGGGCAAAAAAGCGTTTTTTACCTCGCGTTTTTGGCCATCGTGCTGGCGTGGAAGCTGTGCGGCGTGTTGTCAAATACTGTGCGAGCAAACAGATCAAAGTGCTTTCCATTTTTGCCTTTAGCAGTGAGAATTGGCGCCGTCCTGAGCAAGAAGTCGGGTATTTAATGAATTTGTTTTTAACTGGGCTTGAGCGTGAAATTCAATTGTTGCATGAAAATAATGTGAGAGTTCGCTTTATTGGCAATCGCGCGAATTTTGACGAGAAATTAATTGCGAAGATTGCTGAAGCGGAAGAGAAGACCCGCCATAATACAGGGTTAACGTTTTTGATTGCCGTTGATTACGGTGGTCAATGGGACATTTGCGAAGCGGTGCGACGAATTGCCAACGAAGTTGAAGCGGGGAAATTAAAGAGCGATGAGGTGACATCGCGGACGATTGCTAATTATCTATCGTTTGCTGATTTACCCAACCCAGATCTTTTTATTCGCACAAGTGGCGAGCGGCGCATCAGTAATTTCATGTTGTGGCAGCTTGCCTACGCCGAGCTTTACTTCACCGATGTTTTGTGGCCTGATTTTGATGAGAAAGAATTGGATAATGCACTGTTTGATTACGCAAATCGCGAAAGACGGTTTGGATTGAGTGGTGAACAATTAAATGAGCGACATGATGCAAGCTAATATGCCAATGCAAGTGAATGGATTAAAGCAGCGCTTTATAACCGCTGTTATTTTAGTGCCTCTATTTCTGGCGCTCCTCTTTTATCTTCCGCCTGTCGGATTCTTGTTTTTCACCGCGATCGTGACGGTATTTGGCGCGTTTGAATGGTCGCATTTGATGGCGATCCAAAAAATGCGCTGGCGCTTTCTCTATGCGGGGTTAGTGGCACTCTGTTTGTATGGCAGTTTGTTCATCGCCATTCGTACGACACTCGTGTTTGCCACACTCGGATGGTGCGCGGCACTGTTGCTAATTGCGCTATACCCGCGCGGCAGCGATTGGTGGCGAAATAGCTTTTTTTGGCGGGGATTCATGGGTATTTTTGTTTTTATTCCCTGTTGGGTTGCGATTAATTTCATCCGTAATGCAAATAATAACGATGGCATCTATGTCTTATTGTTTTTATTCGTACTGATTTGGGGTGCTGATATCACTGCTTATTTTGTCGGACGCAAATGGGGTAAACGAGCACTCGCGCCACAGGTGAGTCCCAAGAAAACATGGGAAGGCTTTATTGGTGCCATGCTATCTTCCATTTTAATCGCAGTGATTGCATTATGGGCGACAGGCGCTGATTACAAATTATGGCCGTGGGCAGTGCTCTTGGCGCTCGTGACAGTTATCTTTTCTGTTGTGGGTGATTTATTTGAAAGTTTATTAAAACGAACCGCGGGCGTTAAAGATTCTGGTAGCATTTTTCCGGGTCATGGCGGTCTTTTAGATAGAATGGATAGTTTGACTGCCGCAGCGCCTATTTTTGCGTTTGGCGGCATGCTTCTTGGTGCGGCACTTGGTGCGTCGTCTTAACTGACATGACAGACGAAGAGGTACCAAGTCAGTGTGGGGATTTTTCTTTCAATTTTAGTAGTGTGTAAAATATAGATGAAAAAAATCGTTTACTTAATTGTTTTATTATCTCAGTTATGGGTGATGAATGCGTTTGCGCAAGATACCTTTGTCGTACGTCATATTGAGATCGAAGGATTGCAGCGCGTATCACCTGCGACGGTCAAAAATTATTTACCGATTCATAGCGGTCAAACATTGGATGCTGGTAATACAGCGAAAATTTTGCGCGCACTCTATCAAACGGGTTTTTTTGATCATGTCAGTTTATCAAGAAAAAATGACACGCTCGTTATTCACATGGTGGAACGCCCGACCATTGGTCAGTTAAAACTAACTGGCAACTCCGTCCTTCCGACGGACAAGTTAACCTCTGTGATGAAGTCCCTCGATATTTCTGAAGGGCGTGTTTATAACCCAGCGGTGCTTGAGAAAATTAGACAAAGTTTATTGAATCAATATTATCAATTAGGCCGCTATAATGCGCGGGTTGATATTAAGACAAGCCCAATGCCGCGTAATCGCGTCTTGGTGACTATTCTCATTTCCGAAGGCTTAGTTGCAAAAATCCGCCGTATTTCCATTATCGGTAATCATGCTTTCAATGAAAGTACCCTCGTTAATAAGCTGGATATTTCTACCACGGGTTTATTTAGTTTAGTGACGCAATCCGATCGTTACTCAGAAGCACGCCTGGATGAAAGCGTTGAAAAGTTGCGTTCATTTTACCTTGATCACGGCTATATCAAATTCCGCGCTAAGTCAGCGCAGGCGGAAATAACGCCGGATCGAAAATCAGTTTATATAACGATTGTGGTTGAAGAAGGCGCGCAATACACCATTAGCAGTTATCGTCTCACGGGTGATTTGATTTTATCGCGCGAGGTGTTAGAGCAACAGATTAAAATTAAGCGTGGTGATGTTTTTTCACGTCAAACCATTGTTGATGCGGAAAAAGCAATTTCCAAACTCCTGGGTGACCAAGGTTATTTGTTTGCCTCTATTGGTTTGCACCCTGACGTAAATGAAACCACCAAACAAGTGAGCCTTGAGTTTGAAATCAAACCCGGCAAACGTGCTTATGTGAGACACGTTACTTTTTCTGACAATAATCGAACGAATGATGTTGTTTTGCGCCGCGAAGTAGAGCAATGGGAAGCGGCTCCCGCCTCAACGTACAAAATGGAAGAATCAAAGCGACGCTTGAGTCTCTTGCCTTACCTTAAAAATGTCGAGATGAACATTAATCCCGTGCCGGGCATTGAAGACCAGGTGGACGTTGATTACAAGGTGCAAGAAGATAGCTCGGCTCAGGCAACCTTTAAAGTAGGTTATTCGCAAACGTACGGTTTCATGTACGGGGCTGGCTTAAACCAGAAGAATTTCTTGGGGACCGGCAAAACCCTTGGGCTTGATTTATCACGCAGCCGCTACGAGCAATTCTATGGCATAGACTACCTTGACCCTTATTACACCCAAGATGGCATCAGCCGCAGTTTCAACCTTTCCTTATCACGTGTCGATCCAGGGAGTGTGGCGGGCTTAAACGATGGCTACACGGCTAATTCGTTCAACGCCGGCGTTTTATATGGCATTCCTATCGGCCAGGAAAAAAGTGTTATCAATCGCGTCCAGGCAGGGCTTAGCTACCAGAATATGCTGATTCATTTGATCCCAGGCAAGGTTTCAGGCCAGGTGAACACGTTCGCGACGAATCATGGTAATCACTTCCAAGAGGCGGATTTAAAGGCGGGGCTTTCAAGAGATAGCCGTGATCGGGCGATTTTCCCAACAACGGGCGGATTCCAGACGCTTTTTGCTGACGTCTTTCTCCCACTTGATCGTAATTCCTTGAGTTATTACATTTTAAATTATCATGGTAACTGGTATCAGCCGCTGACCAATGCCTTTATTTTCCAAAGTAGGCTCGATTTGGGGTATGGCAATGGTTTTAGTGGCGTTAATGATTTCCCTTATTTCAAGAATTTTTATGCTGGCGGCATCGGTTCAGTGCGCGGCTATCAGGGTGCATCGCTTGGGCCGCGCGACTCAAACAACAGCTTTTACGGCGGTAACATGTTGTTTGATGCGAGCGTTGGCTTGATTTTCCCTAACTATCTCTCGGATAATTTACGCACTAGCACCTTTGTTGACATGGGTAATGTCTATACTACGCAGAAGAACCGCGTTTTTGGCGGGATGAGTACCGATTCTGGGCCGCCGCGCTATGCAGCCGGTATTGAGGCTGATGTATTATCACCCTTTGGCCCCATTGGGGTGAGCTTTGCTCTCCCGCTCAACAGAAAATCGGGCGATAGCAAAGAAATATTCCAACTTGCCATGGGCGCGAATTTCTGATAGACATGGCACAGTTGGCTGCTTTGTTTTGCGTTGCTGTGTTATCATAAACGGCTTTAGCCGGTAGCTAAAGTGGGACGGGCCCCTGGGGGCGCGTTGGGTATATTATAGGGAACTTGCGTTTAATTTTATTTTGGAGAGTACCATGAGTATCGTGAAAAAAGTTGGCGTTCTAGTCTCAGCACTTTTATTAACTGCTGGAATCGAAGCTGCGCAAGCTGCGGATATGCCACGAATTGCAGTTGTAAACGTTCAGCAAGTATTACAGCAATCCACCCGTGTTGCTGAAGTAAGCAAAAAGCTCGAAGGTCAATTCAAAGATCGTCAAGCAAAAATCGGCGATGAACAAAAGACATTACAGGCTGAGTTGGATAAATTCAAAAAAGAATCACCAACCATGAGTCAAAAAGATAAAGACAATATGCAAAAGAAAATCGCAGATGATAGAGCGGAGTTAGTGAAGAAAGTGGTTGCCTATCAACAAGATTTGCAAAAAGAACAAAACCAGGCAATGCAAGGCATTTTAAATTCATTAAATAGCGTTGTTTCAGATATCGCGAAGAAAGATAACTACGGTTTAGTGCTTGATTCACAAGCTGTTATCTTCTCAATTGATAATAACGATATTACCAAAGATGTCGCCAAGAAATTTAACGGCTAATCTTAATTAGTGCATTGCAAAAGCCCTCTCAGTCTCTGAGAGGGCATTGTTTTTTGTTGAGCGCATATAAATATGTCATGCCAGCGAAAAACAATATGTCATGCCAGCGAAAAACAATATGTCATGCCAGCGAAAGCTGGCATCTAGTTTCGTAGGGTGGATTAGGCGTTTTTCGTCGTAATCCACCAAAAAAATATTTTCGAATGGTGCGCTGAGAGAGTTAAGTTGTATAAGTTCGGTTAACCCGTCACCGTTCGCCCCGAGGAGCGTGCAAAGCACGCATCTCGAGGGGTTGAGCGGTGACGGGTTGTTCACGCTTCGAGACGGCGCAAAGAGCGCGCCTCCTCAGCGCGAACGGGTTAACCGAACAGTTACGTTAAGTTTTTATAACTGGTTGATTAAAATATGCAACAATACAGATTATCCGATTTAGTCAGCGGACTCGATGTGACACTCAAAGGGGATTCTGATTGCCTCATTAGCGGTGTTGCGCCTATTCAGTGCGCACAACCCGGCTCGATCACGTTTTTAACAAACGCGCTGTATCGTAAGCACCTTGCGACAACAGAAGCCTCCGCTATTATTTTAACGCCGGATGAAGCCGAGAAATGCGCTGGCAATGCAGTGATTAGTCGAGATCCTTATTACGTTTATGCGAAAGTGGCCGCGTTTTTTTCGGAAGTGCCGATGCATTCGTCTGGCATCCACCCAACGGCTGTCATTGATGCGACGGCGGAAGTAGATCAAAGTGCGAGCATTGGGCCGCATTGTACGATTGGTAAACGCGTCAAAATAGCAGCTGGTGTCGTCCTTGGTCCAAACTGCGCGATTGGCGATGATGTTCATATTGGTGAATCGACCCACTTGGATGCGAATGTCGTGCTTTATTATAAAACCAACGTAGGTCAGCGTACGCATATTGCAAGCGGTACCGTCATTGGCGGCGATGGCTTTGGCTTTGCTAACAAAAGCGGCGTGTGGCACAAAGTGCCGCAGCTTGGTGCGGTTGAAATTGGTCATGACGTTGATATTGGTGCGAATACCACGATTGATCGCGGTGCCGTCGAAAATACGATTATTGAAGATGGTGTGAAGCTCGATAATTTAATTCAGATTGGCCACAACGTTCGCATTGGTGCGCATACGATTATCGCGGGTTGTACGGGTGTTGCAGGTAGCACCGTGATTGGACGCCATTGTATGATTGGTGGCGCTGCGATGATCGCAGGTCATTTAACCATCGCAGATCAAGTGATGATAACAGGTGGTGCTGGCATTACTAAATCGATTCCAGAGCCGGGTGTATACTCGACTGGGCTTGGTGGTGTGGTGACGAATTTGGAATTTCGTAAAAATAACGCGCGTTTTCATCGTTTAGACAACTTTATGCAACGCGTGAAGGCGCTGGAAGCCGCTGTAAAACAACTGACAGAGAGACAGGAATCATGAAACATCTGATGGATATTCATGAAATATTAGAATACTTGCCGCATCGTTATCCATTTTTACTGATTGACAGAGTCTTAGCGCTTGATTTGTGGAAATCAGTAACGGCCATAAAAAATGTAACCATGAATGAGAGCTTTTTTGCTGGCCATTTCCCAGAGCGTCCTGTGATGCCTGGTGTGTTGGTTTTAGAATCCATGGCGCAAGCGGCAGCGGTGCTTGCCTATAAATCAAAAAATACCAAACCATCCGATGGTAGTTTGTATTATTTTGCGGGTATTGATAATGCCCGGTTTAAGCGTGTGGTTGAGCCTGGCGATCAGTTGCGCTTAGAGATTAAAGTGACGGGTAATAAACTGAATGTGTGGAAAATGCAAGGCTCGGCTTATGTGGGCGATGAACTTGCCTGTATCGCTGATTTTATCAGCGCAAGTAAATAACCCGTCATTGCGAGCCCGCGTTTTTTGCGGGCGTGGCAATCTAGTTTTTAGTTGCTATTTGGATTGCTTTGGCCAAACACTTCGTGGCCTCGCAATGACGAGAGAGTAATTACGATTGATGTTAAAAATAAGAATGAGGTTTAGGTTGTGATCCATCGAACTGCAATTATCGATCCGTCAGCAAAAATCGCTGCGAATGTGCATATCGGTCCTTATTCCGTGATTGGGCCAGACGTTGAAATTGGTGAAGGCACATGGATTGGTCCGCACGTGGTGATTCAGGGCCCTGCTAAAATTGGACGGGACAACAAGATTTTTCAATTCTCATCGGTTGGCGAATGTCCACAGGATTTAAAGTTCCAAGGCGAGAAAACGTATCTTGAAATAGGTGACCGGAATACTATCCGTGAATGTTGCACGATTAATCGTGGTACGGCGCAAGATCGAGGTATCACGCGCATCGGTAATGATAATTTATTCATGGCATACGTGCATATTGCGCATGATTGTGAGATCGGCAATCATGTTGTTTTTGCGAATGGCGCATCCCTTGCAGGTCATGTGACCGTCGAAGATTACGTTGTATTAAGCGGATTTTCAGGCGTCTACCAATTTTGCCGCCTCGGCGCGCATAGTTTTGCCGCGACAAATGCGGTGATTATCAAAGATGTTCCGCCCTTTGTTAAAGTCTCTGGTTTTTACGCTAAACCTTACGGATTAAATACCGTTGGTTTGCAGCGTCGCGGATTTGCAGCGACTGCTTTAAAAGAATTACGCCGAGCTTACAAAGTGATTTATCGGCAAGGATTGACTGTTGCCAATGCACTTCAAGAATTGCGTCAAACCACCGTGCCTGAAGTGAATCAATTTGCACAATTTATTGAAGCCTCTGTGGGAGGGATTGTTCGTTGAGAATTGGGATTCTCGCCGGTGAAGCATCAGGCGATTTGTTGGGTGCAACGTTAATTCATGCATTACGTGAGAAAAGACCTGATCTGCAATTTGAAGGGATAGGTGGCCCTGCGATGATCGCAGCGGGCTGCAAGAGTTTGTTTGACATGGAACGCTTATCTGTGATGGGCTTCATTGAGCCTTTAAAACGTTTACCTGATCTTATTAAACTGCGTCGTGATTTATACCATCATTTTAACCGGCAAAAACCCGATCTTTTTATTGGCATTGATTCGCCAGAGTTTAATTTGGGCATTGAGTTGAAGCTGCGCCGTATTGGCATTCCCGTCGTTCATTATGTTAGTCCCAGCGTGTGGGCGTGGCGGCAAAATCGAATTTATAAAATTGCTAAAGCCGTTGATTTAATGCTAACGCTTTTTCCATTTGAAGCGACGTTTTACGAGACACATCAGGTTCCTGTGCGTTACGTGGGCCACCCGCTCGCTGCACAAATTCCACTAAAACCCGATAAAAAAGCAGCAAGGCGCGCGCTGTGTATTGATGAAGAGGCGATTTATGTCGCGCTATTACCAGGCAGCCGTCGGCAAGAAATTCATTATATGGCCGAGCCTTTTTTGCTGGCGGCAAAACGCATGTATAGAGAGCGGCCGCATTTACGTTTTTTAACATCGCATGTGAATGAAGAACGTTACCAGGCATTTTATGCGGCGTATCAAAAACTCGCACCAGAATTACCGCTTACTTTTTTTACGCAGCGCTCAGGTGATGTGATGGCAGCGGCGGATGCGATTGTCGTGACCTCAGGCACCGCAACGCTTGAAGCTATGTTATATAAAAAACCGATGGTGATTGCGTATCGCTTATCAAAGCCTGCCTACTGGCTTGCGAAAAAGCTGGTTAAGACCCCGTATATTGGATTACCTAATTTATTAGCAAATCAACTGCTCGTTCCAGAGCTTATTCAAAATGCAGTAACACCAGAAGCAATCGCAGCGCCTATTCTGGATTATTTGGACCATCCACAAAAAATAGCGGCACTGCAGCAAGTATTCACTGAATTGCATCAGCAATTATTGCAGGCATCATTAAATGACGTTACTGATTTAATGTTAACACTAAATACGACCGCGCTGACCTGATTGTCATATCGTCTATAAAAATGTAAAGCGCAGAAGTAAATGAGAGAAGGGGGACGTATGTCGCCGCGTACTATTAGAATTGCGATGTTAGATGCAGATGGCGCTCTATATAACCACAGTTATCAGCAGTTGGTGATCAAGGTGATTAATCGATTTTGGCGATTGATTGATCTTTATAGTGTGATGGCTTCAAATCGTCATCTGGCGTTGGATAAGAGTGAAGAGTATCTTGAATTTAAAAAAGATATCCTGGATTTTATGCCGGAAGCCGCCGTCTCTCACGTGAGTGAAAAGCTTAATCCATTCATCAAGAAACAATTCAGGTTAAAAAGAAGCGATAGTGAAGTAATCGCTGATTACATTGAACGAATTGCCGAAATAGATGAAAGCCTGTTAGCTAATATCCTCTACCTTGCCAATGATGAGCTTATGCAAAAATTAATTGGTGAAGCAAAAGAGAAAAATCAGCATCTTATTCTAATGGTTGGTAGTAATCGGCAATCCTATTCGCGTGATCGCGCAGGATGCGAGCAAAACGGTACCCATTCTATTTATAAGGATATGCTTAACCTAAGAGATATTATCAGGCTAAAAGCAGGGAAAGAAGCAAGGTGTGATTTCGCCGACTTTTGTTTGAGTGATGTTTATAGTAACTTGCCTGATGGCACATCAATAGAAAGAATATATAAAACTATTTATGATAACGTACTTGATGTGCAGCATGGATCGTTTGTCTTCGATGAAATTAAACTGAATCTTATGTACGGAGTGGCGCATCATGCTGAAAAGCTAATGCGAAAATTGAAATATTCACCCGATGATACAAACGTGATTATTGATTTTTACGATGATCTTGATTCTATCCACAACAGTCTGCATCAAATCCTGATGGATTATCCCGTGCTTTTACCGCGGAATGTATTCGTCAATTTTAATAAATATACTGGTTGGCTGCCTCTTGCTAATGAGATTCGGACGATTCAAGGTCGCGGTGAATTTGATTTGCATTACCGAAAACATATTAAACTGATGACGACTATGTGTGGTTATGAATGGGGATCACCTTGTTCGATTAAAAGCGGTAAAAATTTAGATGTTGACGCGTTTCTTGCTGCTCGCACAACGGGCAAGGAAATTATTCCTCTATCAAGTGGTAATCATTTCTTTAAACCCTACGCAGAGCATAGGAATAAACGAAAAACACTCACCTTATTTTTGGATGCTGATGAGTGTATTTACAATCAACGTTATTCACGATTACTCCTTCTGTTGGTTGGTGAATATAAAGATTTCATGATTCAGTGTGAAGTGAGATCGCATTTCACAAAGCAATTTCGTGAGGCTGTCATTCAACCTACGCTTAAAAAAATGATTACTGATTTACAGGTGTATGTGCGCAATCAGACCATAAGCGAGAATGAATTAATGGATAACGTGCTTGATGTTTATCAATTCACCAGGGAACAAATTCCTTTGTCCGACGATTCCAGTGATGATACCGAAGAATTCGATGAGGAAGGGTGGCGATTTTTGCAATCAATAAAGTGCCGCTTTTTGAATCTTCTAAACACACTCGGTGAGTCTAGCCGTGAGGTAACGAAAGAGATTGTCCACCTTGCCAATCAAACTTTTTTCGAACAAATTATGCAACGCATGCGTAAGGAAGGCTTTAATGAATTGCTATTGGTTTCTGTATCAAGCCGTCAGTCATATGATTTGGATGAGTATAATGCGAAATCAAATGCAACCGGCTATTTTCACCGCGATTTACAGCTGATAAAAAGAAAATTTAATGAGTTGCTGTCCGGTACAGGTATACGCTGTGTTTATGACGATACACGTATGGCCAATTTATATAAAGGACATATTGATGAGGAAGAGCGAACGGTATTCGACAAGAAGAAGTTTACCGTATGGTATGGTCTGACACAGCATATTGTGCACCACCATCCGCATGATGAAATGACGATCGCCTTTTTTGATGATAGAGATAAGATTCGGGTTGCGTTAATTCGTATGATGTTGTTGCATAGTGATTTGTTCCCCTCCATTGATTATGAGTTTTGGCGCTATGAAGGTAATGTATTACCACCTGTTAGTGAGTCCAAGGCAAGCCTTAATGAGGAAGATATTCCATTTTTCAACGATTTTAATACAGACCCCATTGATCTTAAAGATATCGGGTTTCATATTAGGGGTAAAGGAACGAAAGACCCGCATTATATTCAAACCACGGTTGAGATGTGCCGGTTGTGTCAAGGACATACCCATGGAAACTTGTTATCAAACAATTCCATTGATGCGGCTAAGTTATTTCTCATGGATAAACAGGGTGTTGATGCCTTTAATAAGCTGAAATCAGACGTTATTCAGCGTAGTAATGAACAGCGCGGAAGATTAACGAAGTAGTAACAGGATAAGCCTCACCCCTGTCATGCCAGCCGCACGCTCTTTGTGCGGGGTGGCATCCAGGAAATGTTTGAAAACACTAGATGCCAGCTAAAAGCACGCTGGCATGACAAGCGGAGGTAAGCTTCACTGGCATGACACTGCACTGTCATGCCAGCCGCACGTTCTTTGTGCGAGGTGGCATAGAACTACTCACCAAATTCAAAATAGCCTACCACGGGAAAATGGTCGGACAAATCAAATTTAGGCCATGCGTTTTGATCTTCTAAATAACGTAAGATAAATACTTTATTGAAAGCAACCGTTGGTTTGACATGCCCCTCATGATAGAAAAGATAATCGATACGGCTGGGTGATTTACTGTGTAGCATCGTATTTATAGTGGGATCCGCTGAATAAGGGTGTCCAGTATTCGGTAGTAATTTAACATTTAGCATCGTGAGTATGGAATTTAACTCAGTATTCGTGCCAAATTGATTCACGTTAAAATCACCTGCTAAAATGAGTGGTTCATTTTCAGGGATCCTTAATCGTTCAATAAACTCAGCCCATTCTTTTAGCTGCAAGGCACGAATTTCTCTCGATTCTCCAGGTTTATTCGCTGCCGCTTGCGTGTGTGTTCCCATAATATGATAAACTTTACCATTTTTACTGATTGCCGCGTAAATGACGCCTTTTGCCACCAATTCATCATATTTTGATGCTTTGCTATAAGCAATTTGATCTTCGCGAATGATTGGCCATTTACTAAATAAAATAATGCCGCCGCTCAATAAGCGTGAAGGCAACCGGCTCGCGACCTTCGTGTGGTAAGGGTAATACGACTTCATCGCATTCGTGAGAATGTCTCTAAACGTATCATCGACTGCTTCTTCAAAAATAACCGCATCATAATTTTTTATTTTTTTAGGAATAGCTTTTGCACGCAGCATGGGTTGATTTAAATCATCCACCGCATTTGCAAAAATAGGCAGTAATTGTGTGTTATACGTTAGCACACTGATTTTATTATTAGCGCTTGTATCAAAGCTATTAATTTGCGGTTGATCAATCACAAATTGATAATCATCGAATGCTTTGTTGCTTGTTGACCATCTTCTTGCATAAACCGTTGTACTGTTACCCCAGTAATTACCAGACAGCGTTTGCAGCTCATCACGTGTCAGTATGGTTGCCTGCGCTTGTTCGGGTAAGATGATGCTGGTTGTGACCGTTGAATTGTACGCGGGTTTTGCTTGCTCAAGTAAATCAAGCAGAATCGGTTGCGATATATAATCAGGATGGCGAATAGAAATTTTAAATTGATGTTTTTCATGGCTATTGATGCCGTGATCGCGCTTAAACCAGAGTACTTGTTTGCTCATATAAGGTGCGAGCGCAACCGGTTGTTCATGCCAATCTTTGCCATCATTATAATGTTTGTCAGTCGTTGATAGTTCGATATCGACGTTTACATCCCTGCTGGTATTATTTGTGATAGTAACAAAGGTTTTATCATAATTATCCGTACTATTTGCGTTTGCCATGGTGAATGAAAGCGTGCAAAACGCGATGAAGAAAATTTTTTTTATCATGGGGTTTCCTCGGTGACGATATGGTTTATTGTACCTTTTTGACATTTTGCCTGCGAAAGTCCATCAGGTAAGCGGCTAAAATGCGCGAGCAGCTTCGCCCGCGATGCGGTGTGTTTCCGCGGCCCATTCACCCAAATCAGTTAATTTGCAGCGTTTCGAACAAAAGGGTCGAAAGGTATTCTCATTGCGCCAGGTATTAGTTTGCTGACAAGTTGGACAGGTAATTTGTTGTAACGAAATGGTCATGGCGGTCGATCTCACGAATTGCAGTAGGCGATTAGAAACGGCAAGGTTTCTATGAATTGCGCAGGACGCTTTTCAATGTCAGGCGAAAAATAACGTATGCTCATAAAGTGTCGGCCAACGCTCACTTCGGGATAAGCTTGCACTGATAGGTCTAGTGCTATGCGTATCATACGTAAATTTGATTGAGGGTCTAGTAATTCTTGATGAAAGCCGTGAACGGCTGTTTTTTGTTCAAATTTAGCATGGCGGATAAGGTCAAGGAGAAGCGTTACGGCTGCCCTCACCCGATTAAATTCAGCAAGCCAGCTTAAAATCGTCTTTTTTCGCACGGTATGGGGTTGCTGTAACCAGTAATAGTAGAGTGGAATATCAACGCCGTTGCCGCCGCCGGTGCATACAGACTGTAAGCGCAGTGCGTTTAAAAGCTCTATATCGCGCAGACGTTGTCCGATCTTGCCGTTGCTATCAATGAGTCCACTTGCGAGTGTATCAAGCTCTTTAGTCAAGGATTGCAGTTTTTCTGCATCAATCTGCGGGACTTTGCCAAAGCGCTTTAAACTGGCTTGATAATGGCTCAATTCTTTGGCGAGTTTAATTTTTAAATCGACGCGATCCAGTACATTCAGAATGCTAATAATGAGAGCAGTTAGATTGCGCGTTGCCTGTTCGGGATCAGTATTGGCGAGTTGATGATCAACCTGACGAAAAAGCTGCTCGAGCTTGAGGCAAGCCCTGATGGTTTCGTTTAAAGGCTGTTCATATATGATCGTCGCGCTCATAATGTCCTTGACTACATTAAGATTTTTTGCCTGTAGCCGTATTGTACCACAATTGATTTGAAAATTGACAGTTCTGGCGTTTTTAACCTTTTTTGCTTAGCGCGAGGTAGGTTTGGTGCAGTTGGTTGACCTCTGCGGCAAGATGGTTCAAGTCCCCGTCATTTTGAATGATATCGTGCGCTGTTGCGAGCCGTTTGGGGCGGTCTACCTGGGTCGTTAAGATAGCTTCAGCCGTTTTTTTATCCAGCTTATCTCTTGCGATGACGCGTTCTATCTGGATGGATTTCGGTGTATCGATCACAAGAATGCGATCGATGAAATCAAGAGGGCCAATTTCGAGTAAGAGCGGAATCACAATAATACAATAAGGCGCGTCGATTTCTCGAAGAATACGTTTTATCTCACCCAAGATAGACGGGTGTAATAAATCCTCTAGCCAGCGTCGCTCATCGGGTTTATTAAAAATAAGATCGCGTAAGCCTGCACGATTAAGTGTGTCATCGTCATTCAGTACGGTCTTACCAAAATGCTGAACAATGTGAGTGAGGGCTGGTTGATCAGGTTGCGTGAGATGGCGTGCAATCACGTCCGCATCGATGATCGGTATATCGTATTTCGCAAAACAGGCAGAAACAGTCGTTTTACCGGCACCCATTCCCCCTGTTAATCCCACCACCAGCATTTTTTTCGCCTCACCAGGTTATTTGTAAATAGTACTGCATGATTTCATTGCCCCAAAGAAGAGTGACCCAACCGGCCACGGCAAGATACGGGCCAAAGGGTAGGGGAACACTTTTGAAGTGGCGTTTGATGAGCATGTGGCTTAGTGCGAAAATAATGCCAGCAATGGATGAGAGCAAGATAATGAGCGGCAGTAGTTGCCAGCCGAGATAGGCACCTAATCCAGCTAAATATTTCACATCGCCTTGGCCCATCCCTGTTTTACCGGTTGCCCATTCAAAGACGCGTTGGATGATATCAAAAATCAAATAACCCACGATGGCGCCGATGATGGCGTCCTTGCTATCAACAAATACATTAAAGAGACTAAAAAATAATCCCAACCAAAGGAGGAGTAAGGTTAGCTGGTCTGGTAATAATTGATGATCAAGGTCAATAAAAACGAGTGCAATGGCGATCCACGTGAAAAGTAGTGCGGCAACTGTTTGCGAGCTAAAACCAAAATGCGCCGCAACGTAAAGTGAGGCAATTGAAGTGAGCACCTCAACAAAGGGGTAGCGCATTGAGATAGGTGCTTTGCAGTAAGCGCATTTACCTTTTAACCAAAGATAGCTTAAAAGTGGGATATTATGCCATGGACGAATGGTTTTCTTGCATTCGGGGCAATGGGAAAAGGGAAGATGAAGGTTTAATTTTTCAACGGGTGAATGCGGTTTTAAACCAAGGTAGAGGCGGCACTCTTCACTCCAATTGATTTCCATCATGCGCGGTAAGCGATAGATGACGACATTTAAAAAGCTGCCCACAAAAAGGCTAAGTGTTCCCGTGACAATGACGAAGATATCAGGGTTCTCACGAAAGAAGGTGATTGTGTCCATAGATTAAAATGTCGTTCCTAAATTAAAAACAGGTAGATACATTGCAATAACTACCACACCGATTAAAGCACCAAGTATCAGCATAATCAAGGGTTCCAATAAATCATTCAAACGATGAATAGAGTGGTCTATCTCAGCTTCGATAAAGTGAGCTGTTTTCTGCAGCATGGTTTCCAGTGAACCTGTCAGCTCACCTATTTTAATCATTTGTATCATCATGACTGGAAAGTAAGTATATGTCGCCATTGCTTGATGCAAATGATTGCCCAGGATGACCTGATGGCGTAATCGAACCATGATCGCCGTGAATTGATGATTTTCCGTCAGTGTCACCAGTAATTGTAAAGCATCAAGCAATGGAATGCCGGCATGTAGCATGATCGCAAGATGATGGGCAAAACGAACGATAAGAATACGCTGATGAAGCGTATGAATGAATGGTAGTTTGAGAAAGCTATTTATAAGATAACGTTTGAGATGAGTGCGATAGAAGAAATGACTTAATCCTATTATGCCAAGAGGAATGATTATAATAAAAAAGATGTATTGCTCTAACTCAGTTGCCAGACGAAATAAGCAGCGAGTAAGGATTGGCAGACTGTTTTCTTTGCCTTGAAAGAGGATGGCAAAACGCGGAATAATAAATATAAAAAGACTCATCGTCAGTAGTGATGCAATAGTTAAAATGAGGCAAGGATAAAATAGCGCTCGTCTTATTTTTTGCATGAACGCAAGCTTCATTTCAAGATGCGTTGCGATTTTATCAAGGATAATATCGAGATTACCGGTTTTTTCAGCGAGAAATAACAACTGACAAGTGATTACATCAAAATAATGCGGATAGGATTTTAGACTAGTTGATAAATAATTTCCCGCGATAACATTCGATTTAATAGTATAGATCAGTTTGCGCCCAACCTGTTTGAGTTGATTTTTTTCGAGTGTCTCCAATGATTGCAAGAGCGGCATGCCAGCCGTGATCAACGTGGCTAATTGACGAAAAAGCATGGCAATATCCGCTTGCTTTAGTTGTTTAGCTTGATTGATGTGGGCAAGAAATTTTTTAAACATGGGATTCTCGCTTAATAACACGAAGTAATTCCGCTACACTCGTCACACCTTCGTGTGCTTTGATCGTGCCCGCTTTCCATAAGGTATGACGAACGGAAGGTAAGAGTAGGGTTTGTAAAGATTGTTTATTATTATCGGTTAAAATACATTGCTTGATATGATCGGTGATGATGAGGCATTCAAAAATGGCGGTGCGTCCACTATAACCATTCGTGCACTGCTCGCAACCCCTAGCTTGATAAATGATAGGTGATACAAGCATAAATTCCGTTTGCATGGTTTTGCTTGCCGATTCTTTTCTTTTGCAGTGCTCGCATAGTTTACGGAGAAGGCGCTGTGCCACTACCATGCTGAGTGAGCTTGCAATTTGATAAGCAGGAATACCCATAGAAAGTAAACGAATAATACTATCTACCGTGCTATTAGTATGAAGCGTGGTTAATACCAGATGTCCGGTCTGAGCGGCTTCCATGGCAATCGATGCTGTTTCAATATCACGAATTTCACCGACCATGATAATATCTGGATCTTGTCGTAATACAGCGCGCAAGATGGTTGCAAAGTCAAGCCCAATTTTCGGATGAATATTAATTTGATTGATGCCTTCAATTTCAATTTCGATTGGATCTTCAACCGAAATAATATGTCTATCAATTTTATTTAAATGGTTCAACGCACTATAAAGCGTGGTCGTTTTACCGCTGCCTGTTGGACCTGTGATAATGACTAATCCTTGTGGCGCATTAATGGTGTTAAAAAATAATTGATATTCCTCATCAAGCCATCCTAGCTTATCTATGGTTGGCTGAAGTGTGTTGGAAGCTAATAGACGTAAAGCAATTTTTTCACCGTACAGTGTTGGGCAGCTATTAATTCGAATATCTAACCCATGGTTTGATTTTAATTTAATATGCCCATCTTGCGGCAAGCGTCTTTCGGTAATATCAAGATTTGCCAGGAGTTTAAGCCGCGAGACAACACGCAAGGCAATCGCATTGGGTAGATTAGCTGTTTCAAATAATAAACCATCACGACGAAAACGAACGCGATACTGTTCTGCCTGTGGTTCAATATGAATATCAGAAATATTTTTTTCAATAGCCGATTGAAATAGTGTATCAACCACATTAATAATCGTTTCATCACGTGATGAGTTAAGATTGAGAAAGTTTGCGGTATTCATTAATGACTACATAATCCATTTTTAAGGCACGTTCCACTGACTGTCCAAGTGCTTCCTTCATTATCTGGTTTTAGTATGTACGTTACCTTTTTCAGAAGTAGCGTGCCAATCGCTGTAATGACGCCGTTTTCGACGGTAATACTCGCCAAATTTTGCGTACTTTTAGGTTCTAGTGGAATTCCATTTGTGCCAGTGGTTAATTCGCTCAAGGGAATTGCTTGTTGGATGGCTAATGCGACGGCGGTTTTATATGGTTCTGTACTAGTGATGATCTCGGTGAAGCGCGCACGTTCTGCGTAGTGTTGATAAGAGGGAATCGCAACAATGGCGAGAATACTAATGATTGAAATAACAATCATTAACTCAATTAAAGTGAATCCTGATATGTTTTTGCGATACATCGTAACTCCTTGTTTGCGTATTTTATTTCATTTGTAATTAGCACAGAAAATCAAATAATTAGAAGAAAAATCATTTCGTTTAATTATTGTCAAGAGGTAAATTACTGAACAATGCAGTAAAATAGGGGGTACTAAAATAAGAAGGGAGTGATTGCATATGAGTATCAATCGTCTCAATCACGGTAAAACGAGCAAGCAGGATACCGTTAATATAAGAAGTGTTACTATTCCACGTCTCCCCAAACAAATTAATAGTGAGGATTTAAGTAAAGAGAATATGAAGCTTTTTTCCGAGCAAATGCTTACCTGTATAAAGTATTGTTGTCGTGATCTTAAGGATGGCATTTATCGCTACATTTATTACACCAAGGATGATTATGATCGTTTAAATTATGCCGTTATCAAACATGGCGAGGATTATTATGCTATCTATCGAGGCATAAAACATAAGAAGGAACTTGGGAAGGGTGGGTTTGGTGCAGTGAAACTCGTGCAAAACCTGGAAACGGGTGATTGGTATGCGCTGAAGGTTCAAAAAATTAACGATGGGATTGAGAACGAAGTATATCACTTAAATGGCGTAAATCAACTGGTTTTGAATGGAGATAAAAAATATTTTAGTTTTGAAAAGTATGCTGACAGTAAGAAGCGTGAACAACATTATATGTTAATGAAACTGGGCGGCGAGGACTTATGTAATTTTAATGATACAGCTATCACATTCCCACCTCGTCTTTGGCTTGAAATTGCATTAAATGCCGCACAGGAAATTGCAGCGTTGCACGCGCGAAATGTGTTGCATCGTGATATTAAATTAGAAAATTTTTTATTCGATTATATTTCCGGAGAAGTTAAATTAATTGATTTCAATTTTGCAAAAACTGCCAATATGGAAGGCAAGGCTTATTCAGGTAATCTGATGGGCACGCTTGGTTATGTTGCACGCGAATTAATAAGTTCTGGTCGAAAGGAAGTGTTTGAGTTTAATAAAACAACGGATATTTACGCCTTTGGTGTCGTTTTAATTCATCTCTTTGGCTTGATCAAACAAGTGGATGATAAAAGTCACCGGCTGTTTTCAAGGATGGTCCCTTTCGACAAAAAGGACATTGCGTTTCTGACGAATGATCGATTGCCTGACGGCAAACAAGATAAGATTGATATATTAAATTTAATTAAGCGCCTCTTATCTGATAAACCGGCAGAGCGCCCACCGATTGAGGAGGTGGTGTCATTTTTCGAGAAAAAACTTGCCAGATTAGATAAGAAGCGCGATGCGCAACTTGAGGTGGCTTTAATTGATATTAAGGACCTTAAGCATATCGCATCTTATCGCGATGGTCTAAAGCGGTTGATTCCACATTTAAATGGAAGTTATCACGTCCAACTTATTAGTAATCGTACTGAGCATGATATGAGTGAGCTGGTCTATTACAAACAATTGTTAGAAAAAGAAGGCTTATACGTAAGCGATCAATTGCTCTATGGATTTGCGAATATTACGGATATCGCGAAACGGATTGCTGATACCAATTCCACTAATGACTATGACTGCCAGTATTCTCTGTTGGATTACACGCCGCCAGATGTTTCAAAAAAGCGTAAGCATTCGAGCACCGCCGATGAATTTGGTTCAGCCGAGCTTAAGGAGATGAATGCGGTGCGCGCCCTCTGTCAGCGTAATGGTTTTCATGGTTTTATGCATAAGCTGCAAGAAGGGTTTGGGCTTTTCTCAAGCAGGAAAATAACCCCATTTTCCAGCTCATGCACGAGGGATGAGCAATCGAGCAGTGAGTCATATAGCTTCAGTGTACATAAAGATTAATTTAATCAGGTAGATAGACATGCAATGAGGCGGACTGCTGGCCTCGCCTCATTTTTATTTCCAGGCTACAATTGTAAAGAGACCCTAGCAGTTTAGCGAATATTTCATTATACTTTCGCGTGTTTTCCATCGGCCGACGTAGCTCAGGTGGTAGAGCAACTGATTCGTAATCAGTAGGTCCCGAGTTCGAGTCCCGGCGTCGGCATTAGTAGAAACAATGGGTTAGAGGCAGATTCGAAAAAAGTAAAATTGTCATGTAGAAGCAATGTAGAAGGTTGAGCGCCGATTCATTTGTTTGAGTAATTATATTTTGGTACTAAGTACTAAATAGCTGATAAGCCACTTTGTTACTCAAGAATCGTGTTCGCATGGTCCTAATGGCACAATAAATAGGCAGTCACA
>MGYG01000010.1 GCA_001801635.1 Gammaproteobacteria bacterium RIFCSPHIGHO2_12_FULL_43_28 | reverse complement strand
TATTTTTGAACATTTTCTGGATGCCACCTCGCACAAAAAGCGTGCGGCTGGCATGACAATCCGAAAATTAATGTCATGCCAGCGCGTTTTCAGCTGGCATCTAGGTTTTTTCAGCACGACTATCTAACCTACTGATCTGCATGATTGCTTCGATCACTCTACGACCTCGCCGTTTTTTGGATGACCCAAGGGGAAATGAGATTATCTTCTCCTTTCTTATTAATTATATATTTTTATATGTTTAAAGATGGTGATGATTATATAGCAAGGCATTTTTTGTGGATTACTACTATATTTTAATATTATTCATATAGTTACAAGAATGGAAACCTGTGGAAAAGTTTGGTATGGAGGGATTGATTATGGGGGTAACTTCGCTCATGATGTCTCTCGTTGAATAGTTCACCTCTTTTGCACAGCTTTTAAGTGGGGTTATGATGAGGTTATCCACAGCTACTGCCTGGCTAGATTGGATTGCTACCGTCCATCCTAAACAAATTGATTTGGGTCTTGATCGAGTAAGGCAAGTCGCCGTACGTCTTGATCTGCAAAAAGCGCCCTGCACCACCATTTTAGTCGCGGGTACGAACGGTAAAGGCTCAACCGTTGCCGGGATCGATACGATTTACCGTGAAGCTCACTACCGCGTTGGTACGTTTACTTCCCCCTTTTTGTATAAACCGCATGAAATGGTGCGAATAAATGGTGAAATGATTAGTGATGAGGCATTTTGCGAGGCGTTTCTAAAAGTCGATGCGGCCCGTGGTACTATTTCTCTCACCCCATTTGAATTTCAAACCTTAGCGGCGCTTTATGCATTAAAGCAACATTCACTTGATGTCTGGGTGTTAGAGATAGGCTTAGGCGGTCGTTTGGATGCGGTCAATGTGCTTGATGCCGATGTTGCTGTGATCACAAGCATCGATTTGGATCATATGGATTATCTTGGCGAAACACGCGAGAAAATTGCGCTTGAGAAGGCAGGCATTTGCCGCGAAAACACGCCGCTTGTTTGTGGCGATCCTGACCCGCCCGCTTCCCTCAAAGCCTATGTTAAAACGCACCATGTTCCGTTTTATGGGCAAGATGCGCAATTTCAGTATGAAACCAATCAAGCTGATTGGTCGTGGTCCTATCAAACAGTGCGATACGATCATCAACCCTACACGCCATTGGCAACACAAAACATGTCGACGGTGATGATGGTGATGACGTTATTGCAATCACGTCTACCGGTGCATGAAACGGCCATCGTCGCAGGTTTGAAAAAAGTCTCGCTCCCCGGCCGCATTCAAATAATGAAAGGCCGTGTCACCCGGATTTTTGATGTGTCGCACAATCCCGCCTCGGTCGCGTTACTTGCCTCACGATTGAAAACACTGCCGTGCCAGGGAAAAACGCTGGCTGTCTTCTCTATGCTGAAAGATAAATCCATTCTGCAAAGTATCGCGCTGATTGCGCCACTGATCGATGATTGGTACACAGCACCGTTGGCAACGCCTCGCACAACCACCATCGATCATTTACAAATGCTTTTCAAACAACAGGCCATTTCGGCAGTGAAGGCTTTTCCGTCAATTAAAGAGGCTTATGCTGCCGCTCAGCAAGAGGCGAGCGCAGGCGATCGTATTATCGTTTTTGGTTCGTTTCACACGATTTCAGAAGCGCTTACAACGCTGCCGCCACTTTCATAGCGCGAGCACATAGTTCAACTTGATGGATGCGCAAATAATCAACGTGCTGCTTACTCAGGAACAAAGAAACGGCCAGTGTTTCGATATCTCGTTCATACGCGGGATGATTGGTGAAAAGACTGAGGAAGGATTTCCGCGAATGTCCAACTAATAGGCGCGCACCCAGATCACTAAATACATTTATGTGTTTTATAAGTGCCAGGGAATGTTCGGGAACTTTCCCAAAACCAATGCCGGGATCAAGGATAACGCGGTTTCTGGCGATGCCGTCTTGTTCCAGCAATGCCAATTGTTTTTCTGCCCAGGCATAAACCACTTTTATCGCATCCTGATGTGGTGGAATGACATGATCGCGACTCGCGGGAATACTGAGGTGATGCATCATCACGCAGTCAACATTTGCTTCTGCGAGCACTTTGCGCATGGCAGGATCCTGTAGCCCTGTCACGTCATTAATCCAGTCAACGCCAAATTTAAGCGCTTTCTCGGCGACTTCCGCATGATAGGTGTCAATGCTCACCTTAGGTTGAATAATAAAATGCTCGCGAGCAGAATGAATGGCGTCGAGAACGGATTGCAGTCGCTGCCATTCAGTATCAGGCGTCAGTGGTTTTGCATTCGGTGCGGTTGATTCTGCGCCGATATCGATGATGTCAGCACCAGCGTCAACTAATCGCCGTGCTTGTTGATACGCGCTATCGGCACTGAAAAAAGTACCGCCGTCGGAAAAGGAATCCGGGGTGACGTTAATGATGCCAACCAATTGCGGTGTATCAATGCGTTGAAAAAGTTGTTTGGTGTGAAACGGCGCTTCCCCGGTGAAACGAGATCCCCATTTTTCAACCAATTCGGCCGCTGTTTTGCCTTGCAACGCCCCGCTCAATGGAAAATGCCAATGGGGCGCAACATCGGCAAGCGGCCACAACGCAAAGGGACGCTCCAACAGATCAGGATGCGGGACGGTCAATTTAGCATCACTGATCACCTCTTCTTCCCATGCCAACATATCAATATCGATAATGCGAGGGCCCCAATGACGCTTTTCCGGTTTACGGCCAATGCCCCATTCGATGTTTTTTAATTGCGATAGTAATTCATGTGGCTGTTGTGTTGTTTCACAACGCATGGCGCAATTTAGGTATGGCATGTTCCAATTCGTTGGTGCATCAATGGGTAATAGCGCATCTGAAACATAAACAGGCGATGTTTGCTTGATGATTAAATCAGGAATAGCGTTAATGGCTCGATAAGCGTTACGTAAATGCGAAAGCCGATCACCTATATTTGATCCAAGTCCTAAAATAATCGTTTTCATTTTTCATTCGCTAAACTAAAGCAAATACCACCGGTTAAACCGGTAATAGCTGGGTGTTTGGTCAGTATCACGCGCAGCATGGTGCCAGCGGGGAGGCATGATTTTAAAAACTGATAAATCTCATTCGTTAAATGCTCAATCAAATGAAATGTTTTATTCGCGAGATAATCATGAAGTTGATCGATGAGGCCAGCATAACAAATCGTATCCGTGAGCAGATCGGATTGACAGGCCTTCGGTGGGTTTACAAACGTCAGATGAATATCCAGTTTTACCAGTTGTTTTTCTTTTCTTTCTTGATCAGGCCACCCCAAATGAACATATAATTCAAGACCCAAGATAGATAAGCTGCTTTTTGGTTGTGTCATGTTGTTATCACTTTAGAATATCATTTATTTTTTTCATCACATCAGACGTTAATTTTGCCTTAACAGCAATCGCGCCAATATTTTCAAGCAATTGCTCAGGCTTGGTTGCGCCTAAAATCACGGAACTCACGTGTGGATTGTGTAAGCACCAAGCGATTGAAAGCTGGGAAAGCGTGCAATCAAGTGCTTCTGCTAATTGCTGGAGTTGCTTGGTTTTTTCGATTAAGCGCATGAAATTATCGGGCAAAAGCCACGCTTCTTTTGCAAGCCGACTATCACTTGGAATACCTTGATTATATTTGCCTGATAAAATACCTGATGCGAGCGGACTCCACGTCGTCGTTCCCATGCCATATTTTTCGAATAAGTTGAGATATTCTTTTTCAAGATGATCACGGAAAAAAAGATTGTATTTCGGTTGCTCCATGGAAGGCTTAATACAATGTAATTCATCTGCCATGTCATAAGCCGCTTCAATTTGTTTTGCGCTCCACTCTGAGGTTCCCCAATAAAGGGCAAGGCCCTGTCTAATCAGGTAATCCATGGCTAAAACAGTTTCTTCTATTGGTGTATGCAGATCAGGACGATGACAAAATAATAAATCCACATACTCAATTTGTAGACGTCTTAATGAATTTTTTGTGCCTTCAATAAGATGTTTACGCGAAAGGCCCGTATCATTTGGCCCATTGCCGCCCCAGAAAATTTTGGTTGAAATAACTAAATCTTCGCGGCGAAAATCTTTAATGATGCGGCCCATCAATATTTCTGCTTCACCATGGGCATAACTTTCTGCATTATCAAAAAAATTAATACCGCGATCAAACGCGGTATGCATGAGCGCTTTGACTTCTTGTAAACCGATTTGTTTGCCGAAGGTTATCCATGAACCATAGCCAATTTCACTTAGGCGAATGCCGGCTTTACCAAGTTGCTTATATTGCATGGGTTGTTCCTCATCATCCTTACGGTTGCGCTGTATTCTAACACTGCTCTTGTCCTAATTCACCGCCTTGTGAGTGGTGACTATTGCCGAAATCAGGACAAATATGGTACGGTATGCCCAGAAATCAGTGCGACAGAAAGATAACGATAGGCTCAATTCTCATGCTAAGACTCGGAAAATTAACGGATTATGCCATGCTCGTCATGAGCCAGATGGCAAAAACACCTCATACCGTGTTAAGTGCAACCACGCTTGCGGACGCTTTACATTTGGGCGTTCCAACTGTTAGCAAAGTACTCAAAATGTTAGCGGACAGTACGTTGGTTTCCTCTGTACGCGGAGCCGAGGGCGGCTATCATCTCGCAAGGCCCGGTAATGAAATCACGGTGGCCGAGGTGATCACCGCGATGGAGGGTGGGTTGGCGATGACGGAGTGTTGCGAAAGCGTGAGCCGTTGTGCGCTTGATCCCGCTTGTAACATGCGGGGAAATTGGCAAAAAATCAATAAGAGGGTTCATGCATACCTCTCAGGTTTTACGATCGCCGATATGCTAGAACCGATTTCTGCACAGCCCATAAAGAAGGAGCTTTCCGATGACCAATAAGCTCATTCAATCAGCGGTCAATAAGCAATATCAATACGGGTTTATCACATCGATTGAATCGGATACATTCGCGCCTGGGTTAAGTGAAGAAACCGTTCGGCTAATCTCGGCTAAAAAAAATGAACCACCGTTTATGCTGGAGTGGCGCTTAAAAGCTTATCATCACTGGTGCACGCTAAGCCCACCGAAATGGGCGCATTTGCATTACGATGAGATTGATTATCAAAGCATCATTTATTATTCAGCGCCAAAATCAACCCAAGACGGCCCGAAAAGTTTGGACGAAGTCGATCCAAAACTGCTTGAAACGTATAAAAAGCTAGGTATTCCATTGCATGAGCAAGAACGGCTCGCCGGTGTGGCCGTCGATGCCGTATTTGACAGTATTTCGGTTGCTACCACGTTTAAGGCAAAACTCGAGGAAGCGGGCGTTATCTTTTGTCCGCTGTCTGAAGCGGTGCAAAAGTATCCGGCATTGGTTGAGCAATACCTTGGAACCGTCGTGCCGTATCGCGATAACTTTTTTGCCGCACTAAATTCAGCGGTTTTTAGCGATGGTTCTTTTGTTTATATTCCAAAAGGCGTGCGTTGCCCGATGGAGCTTTCCACTTATTTTCGTATTAATGCAGCAAAGACGGGACAATTTGAGCGAACCCTCATTGTCGCAGACGAGGGTAGTTATGTTAGCTACCTTGAAGGATGTACCGCACCCATGCGCGATGAAAATCAGTTGCATGCGGCGGTGGTTGAATTGGTCGCACTCGATCATGCACAAATAAAATATTCAACCGTACAAAATTGGTATCCGGGTGATGAGAATGGTAAGGGCGGTATTTTGAATTTCGTCACAAAGCGTGGTGCTTGTCGCGGCGCACATTCCAAAATTTCCTGGACGCAAATTGAAACCGGATCAGCCATTACTTGGAAATATCCAAGTGTTATTTTGCAGGGCGATCATTCTGTCGGTGAATTTTATTCCGTGGCGCTCACCAATCATTATCAGCAAGCCGATACTGGCACCAAAATGATTCATATCGGTAAGAACACTCGCAGCACCATTATTGCAAAAGGTATTTCAGCAGGGCACGGACAAAATACGTATCGCGGTCTCGTGCGCATGTTGCCAACCGCACAAAATGCGCGAAATTATACGCAATGCGATTCATTATTACTGAGTGCAACTTGTGGTGCACATACGTTTCCTTACATTGAAGTGAAAAATAAAAGCGCGCAAGTAGAACACGAAGCATCAACCTCGAAAATCGGTGAAGATCAATTATTTTATTGCCGCCAACGCGGTTTATCGACGGAAGATTCGATTTCAATGATTGTGAATGGTTTTTGTAAACAAGTTTTTAAAGAACTACCGATGGAATTTGCCGTCGAGGCACAGAAATTGCTTGAAGTGAGTTTAGAGGGGAGTGTGGGATAATGTTGTTAATCAGAAATTTACAAGCATCTATTCAAGATGAGAAACAAAAAACAAAAACCATCTTGCACGGTGTTAATCTTGAAATCAAAAAAGGCGAAGTGCATGCCATTATGGGCCCAAACGGCTCTGGTAAAAGTACGCTTGCCAATGTATTGGCCGGTAGAGACGATTACAATATTACGTCGGGTGAAGTGACGTTGAATGGTAATGATTTATTGTCGCTTGCGCCAGAAGAGCGTGCAGCAGAAGGTTTGTTTCTTGCGTTTCAATATCCGACAGAAATTCCCGGCGTCAATAACATGTATTTTTTGCGAACGGCGTTAAATAGTTTGCGTAAACATAAAAATTTACCGCCGCTAGATGCCGCTGATTTTTTGACGTTAATCAAAACGAAAGTTAAAGAAGTAGGGCTTAATGAGGCGCTCTTGCATCGCGCATTAAATGAAGGTTTTTCGGGCGGTGAGAAAAAGCGTAATGAAGTATTACAAATGCTGATGCTCGAACCATCGTTTATTATTTTAGATGAAACGGATTCCGGTTTAGATATTGATGCGCTGCACATGGTTGGGCGCAGCGTGAATCGGTTACGCAACGAAGAACGCGGATTTTTAGTTATCACACACTATCAACGTTTATTAGATTACATCGAACCAGATGTTATTCATGTGATGGCACATGGTAAGATTTTAAAATCGGGCGATAAATCACTCGGCCTAGAATTGGAAAGTAAAGGTTACAGTTGGATAGAAAGCGAGGCACAGTAATGGCTATGTCGACTCTTCCTGATTGGCTTAAACAACTATCGCCGCAGAATGTGGTTAGCAAACATCCCGCCTGGCTTTCGGCATTGCGTGAGACGCAATGGCAGGTTTTTTGTGAGCAAGGGTTGCCGACACGGCACTATGAACGTTATAAACACGCCGATTTTTCATTCTTATATGCAAATGAATATTTAGTGTCTGACGATGTAAATATCAAAGCACTTAGCGATAAGATCCATCAACATCGCCTGCAGCATACTGATACCATTTTATTGGTGCTGGTAAACGGACGTTTTGTATCTCATCTATCTGACGTTGCGAAGTTACCAGAGCATGTCGTCGCTATTTCTTTGCGGGATGCCTTGCAAACACAAGCAGATAGCATCAAGCCACACTGGCTAAATGATAAGGTTTCCACGCATTCGCCCTTTGTGAATCTCAATGCGGCGTTATGTGATGATGGTTTATATTTGTATGTGCCTGATGAATGTGTCATCCGTTCACCTATTCATCTTTTACATTTAACACTTACTCAATCAACGTTATTTACTCAATCAAAGAAAATGGTTTTTTTAGGTAAATCAAGCGAAGTTGTATTTATAGAAGAGCATTTTTCGCCTAGTGGTTCGTATGTTACGAATAACGTGACAACGATTGAGGTGAATGAAAATGCAAAATTAACCTATTATAAATTGCAGCAGGAGAGCGCGGCAGCAGTACACGTTGCGCACACCGATATTCAGCAGAAAAAAGACAGCTGTGTTGAACTTCTCTATGTTGGGATTGGCGCTCAATTTGCGCGTGATGATGTTTCAGTTTACTTAAAAGAGCAGGGATCAAACTGTAAAGCCGCCGGGCTTTATCAATTGCATCGTGACCGTCAATATATCGATTATCACATAGATATTAACCATTGCGCACCACGGAGTCAGAGCGAAATGTTTTTCAAAGGGATACTGGAAAATAAATCGAAAGCCGTATTTAACGGCCGACTGCTCGTTGAAAATAATGCGAGCAAGATAGAAGCGTATCAAGCTAATCATAACCTTTTGCTGACTAATGAGGCAGAAGTTTATTCAAAACCTGAACTTGAAATTTATGCCGATGAGGTCAAGTGTAAACATGGCGCAACCACCGGTCAATTAAATCAGGACGCGTTATTTTATTTACGCGCACGCGGCATCAGTGAAGAAGAAGCGATCAATATGTTGTTAGAAGGATATAGACGGGAAATATTACAACGTATTACGCATGAGGGGATCAAGTTAAGAATTCAGGAAGCATTATCATGCTAAAAGAAGACGCTAACCAATTGACGAGCATACTTACCTGTAAAAAGGATTTTCCGATTTTACAATCGAAAAATCGTAATAAACCACTCGTTTATTTGGATAGCGCTTCTACCGCACAAAAACCGCATGCAGTAATCAATGCGTTGTCTCATTTTTATGCGCATGATTATGCGAATATCCATCGTGGTATTTACGAATTGAGTGAGCGTGCCTCTGTTTTATATGAAAATGTACGTGTGAACGTTAAAAGATTCATTAATGCAAAAAGTGAAAAAGAAATTGTTTTTTTGCGTGGCGCAACCGAAGCTATTAATCTCATCGCGCAATGTTATGGGCGGCCACAGTGGCAAGCGGGCGATGAAGTAATCGTGAGTGAAATGGAGCATCACTCAAATATTGTGCCGTGGCTTTTGTTAAAAGAGCAAATTGGTATTGTTTTGAAGGTGATTCCTGTTTCAGCGTCTGGCGAACTTGATTTAGACACTTATCAAACCTTATTTTCAGCACGTACAAAATTAGTCGCCGTCACACACGCTTCGAATGTGTTAGGAACGATTAATCCAGTCAATGAAATGACGGCGATAGCGCATGCGCACAGTGTGCCAATTTTAATTGATGGCGCACAAGCTGTACCACACGTGGCCGTTGATGTTGCTGAAATAGATTGCGATTTTTACGTGTTTTCGTCACATAAAATGTATGGCCCAAGCGGTATCGGTGTTTTATACGCAAAAACAAAACATTTGCAAAACATGCCGCCCTATCAAGGCGGTGGCGGCATGATTGAGACCGTTTCATTTAATGAAGTGACCTTCGCGACCATACCGCAGCGTTTTGAAGCAGGTACGCCGGATATTGCAGGTGTTATTGCCTTTGGTGCGGCACTTGATTATTTAACGCGAATTGGCATGCTATCTATTTATCAACATGAAACGTCCATACTGAACGATGCACAAGCTAAATTAGCGATGATTCCGGGTTTGCGCATGATTGGCATGGCAAAAAATAAAGTTGGTGTGATTTCGTTTGTACTTGATCATATTCATCCACACGATGTTGGTACGGTACTTGATCATGAAGGGATTGCTATCCGTGCGGGACACCATTGTGCTATGCCATTAATGGAGCGCTTCGGTTTGCCAGCAACGGTGCGAGTATCGCTTGGTATTTATAATAACGAAAAAGATATTGATGCGCTGGTTGAAGCGATTTATTTAGCGAAGAGGTTATTTGACTAATGTCATTACGAGATTTATATCAAGAAATTATTATTGATCATGGCAAATCACCGCGCAATGTCGGCAAACTGACTGAAGCAACGCATGCGAAAGCAGGACACAATCCATTATGCGGTGATAAGTTAATGGTTTACCTTGTGCTTCACGATGAAATCGTCGATGAGGTTTTATTTGAAGGCAATGGTTGTGCGATTTCAATGGCATCAGCATCGTTAATGACAGAGATCGTGAAAGGCAAGCGTCTTTTAGAGGTGGAAGCGTTATTTACCGATTTCCACGATCTTGTGATAAGCGGTGTTGCGAATGAAGAAAAAAATATTGGAAAACTGGC
>MGYG01000009.1 GCA_001801635.1 Gammaproteobacteria bacterium RIFCSPHIGHO2_12_FULL_43_28 | reverse complement strand
ATATTTTAGACACACTGCAGAGAAAAAATTATTTTTGGGAAATGATTACTGACTATGCCTAGCCCACTATTATCCTTAGAAGCGTTGCGCCCCTATTATGTTATTCGTGATACCAGCATGAAAAGTAGCATGTTCTTTTATGGTTCACGCATTTATGCAGAATTTAATACAGGTGAAAATTTTCATCCATGGGATAAGGTGGCGCCACATCTTTTTTTAGGCAAAATTCCTGGATCTATGCCGTTTATTTCTTCTATCTCGTCCCTATTTGCAGCCGATGAAAAGCAACAAGCGAAACAGATTTTTGATTATGTTACCTTACACGATGATTATCCGCTGAAATTAGTCGTGAGTGTTATTGAGTGCCATGAATTTGCCTATAGTGGTGTAATGCAGCCTATTGAATGGGACAAGTATGGTGTCAGACATCTTTTGCTACCAATTAAAGATGAAACAGCCGATCTCAGTAATGAATGCTTTTCGAAAGTAATCGAGATGATCGATGAAACGCATAAAATGGAAGGTTCTGTGTACGTACATTGCAAGGCGGGGATGGGGCGCAGTGCAACGGTATGTGCTATGTTTTTAGGGGCACGTGGTGATGAATCAATGCGCAAGATGGATGAGGTGGAAATAGAAGCTTATCTCAAATCTAAGCGTCTGCAAGTAGAATTAAAGCCGGTTCAGCGCAGGAAATTGGCAGAAATCATTAAATTATTAAGGTCCCAGGATGTAAAAGACAATGAGTTAGAAAATGAAGTTGCTTGTGATGATTTCGACATCCCTCCCGATATAAATCCAACCTCATTAAACGAAAGTATTACTGATTTCACAATTATTGATAAGACACCTCATGTTATCGGAGAGAAGCTAACCAGTGTAGAGATTAGTTCCAGTGATTTTAAGGATAAGGTTGTTCAGTCGTCTGATTCAGAGGATCGGGATGAGCTTCTAGATTTAAAGAAATATTTATCATCGTTGGAATTCAAAAATGCACTTATTCATTTTACTTCATTTAAGCAATTGGCGATAAAAGCCTGTCAAGGAGCGCCATCAATAAAGGAATTTTTCGAAAAAATTTATAAAGCTGAAAATGCTGACTGGATTTCCGACATGGCTAATCAAAAAGAGTTACTGGAATTATTTGAGGAGTGTACTTTTCTGACCGAGTTGAAGGATCATTTGGAACTATTGGATTTTAACACAGAAAGTATAGAACAAGTTTTTGCCGCATGCGATATGAATGGCAAGATTGAAATTGTTCGGTCACCATCAGCGTATGATTTTTATACCTATTAATCCAGCGCTTTTTACTCAAGTACCTCAGCAGCGCTAGGTAAATCACCGACGGTGACAATCTTGAGCGAATTGGTCCTGCCATGAATACCAATCAAATCACCTTTGGTAATAATGACTAAATCGCCATTTTTTAGAATATGACGCTCTTGCAATTCCTTAATTGCCGCTTGATTGAGTATGCGGCGGTCAATATGCGTTGCATCGAAGGGTAAAGCATAGACGCCGCGATAAAGCGTCATACGTCTTAACGTTTTCTCATGACGGCTCAAACCATAAACAGGAATCGCTGAATTAACGCGTGACATGAGAAGCGGTGTTGTTCCAGATTCAGTAAGCGCGATAATGGCTTTAATGTCGAGATGATTTGCCGTGTACATGGTCGCCATGGCAATCGCTTCATCAACGTAGCGAAGATCATTTTCTTTCGCTGTGTTTTTGGCACTGATGCCTGAATGCTTTTCTGCACTTAAACAAATTCTATCCATGGCAGCAACTGCTTTATCCGGATAGAGGCCGACGGCGGTTTCACCAGATAGCATCACCGCATCAGTACCATCCAGCACTGCATTGGCAACGTCTGATACTTCGGCACGGGTTGGAATCGTATTGTGTATCATGGTTTCCAGCATTTGTGTGGCGGTAATCACCGGTTTATTGAACCTGCGCGCTAATATAATAATTTTCTTTTGCACTGCAGGTAATTCCGCATCACCAATTTCAACTCCTAAATCACCACGTGCAATCATGACTGCATCAGACACTTCAGTAATGCTTTCGATGTTAGTCACGGCTTCTGAGCGTTCAATTTTAGCGATAATGCCCGGATTGCCGCCGGCGGCTTTCAATAAAATACGTGCTTCTTTAATATCATCCGCATTACGTGGAAACGAGACAGCAATATAATCTGCATCCAGTCGCACGGCTTCTTTGATATCAGCGCGGTCTTTATCAGTGAGTGCGGCCGCAGAAAGTCCACCGCCTTGGCGGTTAATGCCCTTATTGTTAGATAACTCACCGCCCACCATCACTTCACAGTGAATTTTAGTTCGTTCGCTTTTAACGACTTTCATGACCAGACGGCCATCATCGAGTAAGAGTGCATCGCCAGCGCGAACATCTTGCGGCAGATTTTTGTAAGCAAGCGAAACACAGTGTTCATCGCCCGCGTTTTCATCCATTTGCGTATCCAAAATAAAAGGCTGCCCCTCGCGAAGCAGAATTTTATTTTGTTTGAAGCGGCCAATACGAATTTTGGGTCCCTGGAGATCAACCAGGATCGCGACGGTGCGTTGGTGTTTTGCGGCGATTTCACGCACTTTACTAATGCGCTCTTCATGCATGCTGGCTTCACCATGGGAGAAGTTAGCACGAAAGACATCTGCTCCCGCCAAGATAACCCGCTCAAGCACTAATGGGTTATCTAGCGACGGTCCCAGGGTGACAACTATTTTCGTTCGGCGTAATTGATTCATGCAACTTTTTCGTCTCTGTTATTACGTTCTTCTAAGGCAGTAATCACGGGTAAGTTTTTGCCTTCAAGTAAGGTCAGAAACGCGCCGCCGCCAGTAGAGATGTAGTCGATGTTTTGGGCAATATTATATTTTTCAATGGCAGCAAGCGTATCACCTCCGCCGGCAACTTTAAAGGCTTTACTGTCAGCAATCGCTTTAGCAAGCGCTTCAGTGCCATGCGAGAACTTTTCGATTTCAAATGCACCGATAGGGCCGTTCCATAAAATGGTCTTTGCTTTTTTGATGATGCTCGCAAAGTTTTTAATGGTATCAGGGCCAATATCAAAGACTTTTTCATTATCATCGATTTGTGAAACGAGTCTGATGTAGTCTTCTGAATCTTCTGAGAATCGTTCAGCAACGACCACATCCACCGGCAGTGGGATTTCAGCTTTACGTTCTTTTGCTTCCAGGGTTAAACGCTCTGCTTCATCAATGAGATCAGGTTCATGCAATGACTTGCCGACGGGATAACCGTCTGCTGCGATGAACGTATTAGCAATACCGCCGCCAATAATGAGGTAATCGACCTTTTTGACCAAGGAATCAAGGAGGGCAAGTTTGGTTGATACTTTTGATCCACCGACAATCGCCACTACTGGATGTGCCGGTTTTTCCAGGATTTTAGCAAGCGCTGTTAATTCAGAAATCAATAAGGGGCCAGCGCAAGCACGTTTTGCATATTTGATGATGCCGTAAGTCGATGCTTCCATGCGATGCGCGGTCGCAAAAGCATCCATGACATAGATATCACAAAGGGACGCCATTTTTTTGGAGAGCTCAACGTTATTCTCCATTTCTCCATGATGGAAGCGGACATTTTCCAGCAGGACGATTTGTGCGTCTTTCATGTCAAAACCGCCAATCCAGTCTTCAATGAGTGGGACTTCTTGTTTTAGCAGGAGAGAAAGCTGCTGTGCGATAGGGGCGAGTGTGAAGGCCTCACGCGGCGACGCATTGGTGGGTCTGCCAAGATGTGACATGAGCATGACTTTTGCGCCTGCTTTCAACGCTTGTTTAATCGTTGGGAGGGCGGCCCGAATACGCAGGTCGCTGGTGATTTTGCCATTTTTCATTGGCACGTTGAAGTCTTCACGAATTAAGACTCGCTGTCCTTTGAGATCAAAGTCAGACATCTTGGGGATAGGCATGCACATTGCTCCTTAAATAACCAGTTGGTCTTGCTGAATTTATTGCATAACAGAAAGAAAAACAATACTGTTAAGCACTATGCAACACTTATTAAAAAAATTCTTACACCTAGAGTCATCAAGCGGCATCATTTTGTTCGCCATGGCAGTGCTTGCGATGGTGCTCATGAATTCGCCGCTCGCCTATTTATTACAGGAATTTATCGATACGTCACTCTTTTGGATCAATGAAGGGCTGATGGCGATTTTCTTTCTGCTGGTAGGGCTTGAGTTAAAGCGCAGTTATTTGGAAGGGGATTTGTCCCAGGTGTCGCAAGTCGCTTTGCCAGGCATTGCTGCGATTGGCGGCATGCTTATTCCCGCTTTATGTTACGTCGCTATTAATTATGATAATCCGACCACCCTCCGGGGATGGGCAACGCCGGTTGCGACGGACATTGCCTTTGCCCTAGGCGTGTTATCTCTTTTTGGACAGCGCGTGCCCCCCGCATTAAAACTATTTTTGATGGCGCTTGCTATTTTTGACGATGTGGGCGCTATTCTCATTATCGCCTTCTTTTATACCTCCAAGCTGTCTTTTTTATTATTGTTAGAATCGGGTCTTTTTGCGTTTACGCTTTACTTGCTTAATCGACTGGAGGTCAAGGCATTGTTGCCTTATCTCGTCCTTGGCATCGGGCTTTGGTTTAGTTTGTTGCATTCTGGTATTCACCCCACCATTGCGGGTGTGATACTGGCGTTGACCATCCCGGGCGATGGCAATTCGCCCACTTCGCCGCTGCATCGATTAGAGTTGAGGCTGCACCCCTGGGTTGCTTATCTCATTATGCCGCTCTTTGCACTCGCGAATGCCGGGTTTTCCTTCGCCAATATTGCATTGAATGATATGACGGATGTGGTGGTGATTGGCATTATCGCCGGGCTTTTTATAGGAAAACAAGTTGGGGTGATGGGGTTTGCCTCACTTTTGATCCGCTTAGGGTTTGCGAAATTACCTGATAAAAGTACCTGGTGGATGTTGTACGGCGTTGCGTTGCTATGCGGGATTGGTTTTACTATGAGCTTGTTTCTTGGTACGCTTTCATTCCAAAATAGGGCTAATTATTTAGCAGAAGTTCGATTGGGTGTCCTGATCGGGTCTTTGTTATCTGGTCTATTGGGGTCGCTTGTATTGTATCTTGCTTTTTCGCAACGGAAAAAGAAATCTGCGTAGGAGAAACGTCGTTGAGAACGGTTTACTCAGGAAAAATACCCTTAATGCAGCGTATTGCTGGTTGGTCCATTCATGCATTCACCGCGAGCGGTGCATTTGTCGGTTTGTTGTCCCTCTCCGCTATTTATCAGCATAACTTTTTGTTTGCATTATGGTTGATGGGTGCTGCCATTTTTATTGATGCGATCGATGGCATGATGGCGCGTATGATCAATATCAGACAAGCGGTGCCTGATATTGATGGCGCATTACTCGATAATATTGTCGATTTTTTCAATTACACTTTAGTTCCCTGTTTTTTCCTTCTCGTCACCAATTTATTGCCCTCGCCGTGGAAACTGATCTGTGTGATGGCGATTACGTTTGCCTCTGCCTATCAATTTACCCAAGTCGATGCAAAAACATCGGACCATTTTTTTAAAGGCTTTCCGAGTTACTGGAACATTGCCGTGTTTTACCTGTTTTTTTGGCAGATGAGTCCCATGACTAATATGGTAATTTTACTATCGCTTGCTGTCTTGAGTTTTATTCCAATTAAATATGTTTATCCTTCCCGATTAGATTACTTGACCGATAATAAATACCTACGGTATGGCATGGCTATCATCACCATTTTTTGGGGAGCGGCAACCTCAGGCTTGCTATGGATTTATCCTTCCTCCAATCATGTACTCGTTGCGATTTCGGTTGGGTATATTCTGTTATACATTGGCATCAGCCTCTATCGTACGTATGCGCCATTGACTGGCCCGGTGTTTGCAGAAGAATGAAACCCGCACGCATTTTAGTCACGGGCGGTGCTGGTTTTATCGGCTCTCACACCGTCGATGCCTTGTTGCGGGAAAACAGGGAAGTCGTGGTGCTCGACAATTTGTTCTCCGGTAGACTCAATAACCTTGATCTCGCCCACCCGAACCTCGAATTCGTCGAAGGGGACGTGCTTGAATATCCGCTCCTCGTGGATCTTTTGACGGGTTGTGATGCGGTATTGCATCTTGCGGCCATCGCCTCCGTTCCTCTCTCGATTGAAAAACCGATTTATTCATTTCAAGTGAATACACAGGGTTTTTTGCACGTGCTGCAAGCTGTGTATGAAGCTAAACGGCCTATTCGGTTAGTGTATGCTTCTTCAGCCGCGGTTTATGGCGAGGCGGCAGTACTACCGTGCCTTGATACAAAGCCCCTTGACGGCGTTGTGTTATCCCCCTATGCCTTACAAAAAAGGCATATCGAGCAGTATGCGGATTTGTATCAGCGGCTCCATGGGACCAAGAGTCTTGGCCTGCGCTACTTTAATGTCTACGGCGAACGACAAGACCCAGCTTCCCCCTATTCAGGCGTGATTAGCCGCTTTTTATCGCTTTATCAGCAAGATAAAGCGTTGACGATTTTCGGTGATGGGCAACAGTCGCGTGATTTTATTCACGTGCAGGATGTGGCGAGAGCGAATTGCCTCGCTCTGCAAAGTGATTATGCCGGCCAGTTAAATATTGCGACGGGCCAGTCTGAAACCCTGTTGGATCTCATTCAATCTATTGAAGCCGCCGGTGGCAGGCGGGCGAATCTGACATTTGCCCCTGCAAGTGCAGGTGATATCCAATCCTCTTATGCAGCAACACAACTCGCCCTACAGCAGATCGATTTTTGTTATACTATCGCGCTCGGTCAAGGCATGCGGCGGATGGTTAGCTAGAATGAAGGGGGCGAAATGAACAAAACAACTGATCAAGCTTGTAAAAGGCGTGTTTACGATATTACACAAGCTGACTTGCCATTAGCTTGTCCGCCCAAGGATAAACGTGTGTGGGATGCGCACCCACGGGTTTATTTACCGCTTGAACAAGCAGGCGAAGTGGTTTGCCCGTATTGCGGCGCCACCTACGTGTTAAAAGAGTAGCGCATGACTGATCGTATACTTATCATCGGTCCCGCCTGGGTGGGCGATATGGTCATGGCGCAAACCCTCTTCAAGCTGCTGAAAAGTAAGCAGCCTGATGTCATGATTGATGTGCTTGCTTCACGCTGGACCTTCTCCTTATTGGGCCGTATGCCGGAAGTCGCTAAAGCGATTGAGATGCCCATTGGTCACGGTGAACTGAAGCTTAAGACACGGTTTGCTTTGGCAAGAGCGCTCGCTAAAGAAAACTATGATCAAGCGATTGTGCTGCCAAATTCGTTTAAATCAGCCCTCATTCCCTGGTTGGCGCGCATCCCAAAACGCACGGGGTGGGTGGGCGAAGGCCGTTATTTTCTGTTGAATGATAGTCGCCGCTTAGATAAAAATCGCTACCCATTGATGATAGAACAATACATGGCACTCGGGCTCACAAAAGATGAACCGCTGCCAATCAAGTATCCTTATCCTGCTTTTCACCTCAAAAAAGAAGATCAGGCAGCGGCGCTTTTAAAGTATAGTCCGACGTATCGCGGACGTCCTATCTTGGCATTATGTGCTGGCGCTGAATTTGGCCCCGCGAAACGCTGGCCGGCTGAATATTATGCCGACGTTGCCCGGCAAAAATTAGCAGATGGTTGGGATGTCTGGTTATTTGGCTCACCCAACGATCTTCCCATTACCGAGCGCATTATGGCGCTGACCGATGACCGTTGTGATCATTTGGCCGGCCGACTCGAATTGGCCGAAACCATTGATTTACTGTCACTGACGTCGGGGGTCGTGACGAATGATTCAGGCTTAATGCATATAGCGGCAGCGTTAAATAAGCCACTGGTGGCCCTCTATGGCGCCACCAGCCCTGCGTTTACCCCGCCTTTATCCGAGGGGGCGACCATCCTTAAGCTTAAGCTTGAATGCTCGCCCTGCAAGCAGCGTACCTGCATTTTCGGCCATTACCGCTGTTTGCGTGATTTGACCCCCGATCGCGTCTTGAAAACCCTATCAGCCTGGGGGCATGAATAATGCGTGTATTGCTGATAAAAACGTCTTCAATGGGTGATTTAATTCATACCTTGCCCGCGTTGACCGATGCGGGGAAAGCGATACCAGGGATAATTTTCGATTGGGTCGTTGAAGAATCTTACGCTGATTTGCCCAAGTGGCACCCGTTGGTTGATCGTGTTATTCCGATTTCATTGCGGCGTTGGCGTAAACAACCGATCGCACGCACAACGTTCCATGAGTGGCGAGCACTGCGAGAGCGATTAGCGCAAAAAAAATATGACCTTATTTTGGATGCGCAAGGATTAGTGAAAAGTGCTTTCCTGACGTATGCGACCAAGGGCGTACGCGCGGGACTTGATTTTCAATCTGCACGTGAAGGGCTTGCATCGTTTGCTTATCAGCGCAAATGCAAAGTGAATTTTTATCAGCACGCAGTCATGCGTATGCGCTTGCTCTTTAGCCAAGCACTTCATTATCCGCTGTCAACGACGCTGCCCGATTTTGGTATCAGTCAGCAGCAATTTCAAACGGAGTCCACGCAGGAAAATTATCTCGTCTTTTTGCACGGCACCGCGTGGGCGACGAAAGAATGGCCGGAGAGTTATTGGGTGCAACTTGCGCGTTTTGCTGAAAAAGCCGGCTATCGCGTTAAAGTGAGTGGATATACCCAGGAAGAAGTCGCGCGAGCACAGCGCATCGCAAATCAATCAGCCGCCGTTCACGTCATGCCGCGTTTAAATTTAACCGAGATGGCCGCACTGTTAGCGGGCGCGAAAGCAGTGATTTCGGTGGATACGGGGTTTGGTCATCTTGCTGCAGCGCTCAATGTGCCAACCGTTTCAATGTACGGCCCAACTAATCCTGATTACACTGGTGCACTCGGTCAGCGATCGCAGCTTATTTCAGCTGATTTTCCCTGCGCACCATGTTTAAGCCGCAGTTGTCAATTTGATAAAAAGCATCCTAAACAGTCTGCCGTATTTCCCGCTTGTTTTGGCAGCATTCCGCCTCTGAAAGTGTGGAGTGTGTTGCAGCAGCTTGTCATCTAACGTTTATTGCCGCTTTTTTTCAAAACCCTGGATGCCAGCTAAAAGCACGCTGGCATGACATTCATTTTCGGACTGTCATGCCAGCCGCACGCTTGATAGTTAGCAGGCGTTGTTACTACACTCGCCCATTTTACCCATATCACGCATGATTATCGCATTACGATCTGGCAGTATGTCGCGTCTTGACGGATAAGAAGTGATTTGAATACGGCTATTTTGGCGGATGCCTTTGTTGGTATAGGTATTTGCGATCGGGAAATAATCCCCATAACCCACGTATTTCAGTTTGCGTGAAGGCTCGATACTTTGACTTCTAAATTCATTAATTCCTGCTTTCCACAAATAAGCAGCGACTTCCCTTGCTCTTTTTTGTGAAAGCACTTGCTCGCGTTGCGGGCGATTAAAGCCGCTCGTATTGCCAGAGATGAGGATGTTATTGTTCGGATAACGGTTAAGAACGGCAACGACGCTATCTAAAATGGGTTCTGCATTTTCAGTGAATTCCGCTGTATTCACCTCAAATAAACTATCGGTTGGTATGTAAATACCGACATATTGGCCGTTTTTATAAACTTGACCGCCCGCATCTATCACACCGCTTGAATCGTAGCGGAGCGTCGTGACGTAGTAACCTAGTGCCCCGCCACCGATACCAGCAAAGGCCATTAACGGTTTGGGGCCACCCAATGCCGCGACGGCACCTGCACCGGTCAGAGCGCCGACGCCCGCACCCACTGGGCTGCCCGTCGTGTGATTGTTACTGATGAAGGGGTTGTAAGAGCAACTCATTAAAAGTAGTTGCGCAAATCCGATAAGGGCGAGACGTGTGACATTCCATTTCATATGACATCTAATCCTGAGAAAGTTTTACCAATTATAGCGGAAGTCTGCGGTTAAAAACATTGCCTTGCTTAAAACCTAAAGAGGATATCTTTTTTCCGCGCCGACCAAATAGGGCGATTTTTAGCAGATCTTGTGGTAAGCAACCGACACTCGTATGATAACAATGAAAGCCATTTTTTC
>MGYG01000008.1 GCA_001801635.1 Gammaproteobacteria bacterium RIFCSPHIGHO2_12_FULL_43_28 | reverse complement strand
CGAAGCAGAAAGCGATATTTATTTGAATCATTATATGCGTGTATGGAGAGAAGCAACGCTTTCATGGACAAATACCAGTTCCAACGATTATCCAGGTTATACGGGATTAGCGGAGGTGCTTTCACAAAATACTCCGCAAAAAATGCGCGATCATTGTCAAGCGATGGTGGGTGACCCTGAAACGATTCTTACAAAAACAAAAGCGCTCATTGATTTACTCAAGATTGATCAACTACTCTGGCAAATAGATTTTGGTGCGCAACCACTTGCCTCGTCGATGAAAACGATTAGCTTGTTTAATCAATTTGTACAGCCACAGCTTAACTAAGGATTACGTTATGTCATTATTCTACGAATTCAAAACGCTCAGTAAATTTGCTTTGCCGCTTACCTTGTCATATCTCATCAACTCGGCGGCAAGTCTTATTACCATGTATTATATTGCGCGATTAGGCGCTGATGCGCTCGCCTCAGGTGCCATCATCACAAGCACGTATGGTCTTATCACTATGATGATCACTTCAATCCTTTTTGCAGTGAGTATTCAAGTATGCAGGGCCTACGCAACAAATGAGCATGGCCAAATTGCATCTATCTTCTATTCTGCTATTGCTATCGTGACGTTAATTGCATTACCACTTACTTTCATTTTATGGAATTTTACCGACGTATTATATTTATTGAAACAACCAAAGCCTATCTCCCTTCTCGCGGGTCATTATTTCCGCGGCATTGCCTTTGGGTTTCTACCTAGTTTAATCAGTGCAGTGTACATACAACTTTTTATGGGCATGCGTTTATCACGCATCATTCTTACCTTTACCACCGTATCAGTTTTTATCTGCGGATTGTTAAGTTATCTATGCATTTTTGGATATGGTCACTTCCGTGGTATGGGTATGTTTGGAGCAGGGTTAGCAAATTCAATGACTGCGTGGATTAATTTAGCGTTTATTATCAGTTATACCATTTACTCAAGTAAATTTTCAGCATTCAAACTCTATGATATTAATTCCATCTGCTTTAACTCAATAGCTTCATTATTAAAACTTGGTTTACCGATTTCAGTGCAATACTCCACTGAATTAGCTGCCTTTGCCTTGATTACTTATCTGATTGGCATCGTCGGTAAAGAGGCGTTAGCGGCCCAACAAATTGCTATGCAATGTGCAATCCCGGTGATCATGTTCGTCATGGCTGTTTCACAATCAGGTTCAATACTCGTAAGCCAGGCACTTGCCAAAAATCAACGCGCACCTATTGCTGATATTAGTAATGCCAGCTTGCTCCTTGGTTTTATTCCAATGATGATTATCGCTGTTATCTACCTATTTTTCCCTAAATCACTCATTGGCATCTATCTTAATATTCATGATGCAGCCAATCTAAACACTATTCATTTAGCTAAAACTATTTTGTTTATCGCCGCATTCACACAATTATTTGATAGCGGTAGAAATATTGCCGCGGGATTGCTAAGAGGTTTAGGTGACGCCACGACCAGCATGTGGACAGGGTTATTATCTTGCTGGGTCATTGGTATCCCAGCTGCCTTATGCTTTGGATTCATTTTATCGTTAGGCGCACCAGGCATACGGATTGGCATGCTATTTGGTATTTTAGTGGGGTGTATTCACTTAATCAGTACGCTTTATGCGCGTCGTATGACTAACCAACTATTGGCTATTGAGACTGAAGCAGAATGACAGCCAGTCGATCAGATGCTTAAGCCACACCCGTCGCAGTGAAAGTCGCCGTGCTTGAACTAGGCCCTGTCAGCGTGCAGGTGACAGTGGCATCGGCAGCGACCGCGGCTGAAGTGATGGTATAACCACTGGGCAAGCCTCCCTGCAACGCATTCGCGACATCAGTGCAATTGGCTACCGCCACCCCTAACGAGCTACTCAATTTTCTTGCAGCGTAATTACTGGCATTGGCGGATGACAATGCACCCGCAACACCACTAGTGGCCGCACTCTGGGCGCTGGAAGAAAGATCGATAAAACGTGGGATGGCGACGGCTGCTAATATGCCTATGATCGCGATCACAATGATTAATTCAATCAAGGTGAAGCCAATTTGGCGTGCATGAGAACGCATTAGCTAATCCCGGTTGCCGTAAAAGTGGCACTGGTTGAGGTCGGCCCATTTAAAGTGCAGGTGACGGTCGCATCCACCGCTACTGCAGCTGCTACTATAGTATACCCTGTTGGCACCCCGCCTTGCATTGCATTTGCGATATCCGTGCAGTTTGCGACTGGGATCCCGAGGCTGCCCTTTAATGTCCGTGCTGCATAATTGCTGGCATTAGCTGCGGACAATGCCCCAGCGACAGAAGTGGTTGCAGCAGTCTGCGCCTCTCCGGAAAGGTTAATATAGCGCGGAATGGCGACAGCCGCTAAAATGCCAATAATCGCAATGACTATAATTAATTCGATTAGGGTAAACCCTGATTGTCGTAAATGCGTGCGCATATGCATACTCCTTGAAGATAACTTCTAATGCTTAATTAAATCTATCATATTCCATACTGGTAAATAAATACCCAAGGCAACAATTAAGATCAAAACCGCCACAATCGCGATTAAAATAGGCCCAACAACATCATTGATTCGCTTGATATCGTATTGGATTTCTTCACTGTGAAAGTGGGCAATATAATCGAAAGCAGGAGCGAGTTCACCGTTTCTTTCTCCCACTGCAAGGATTTGAGTTTCAAGTGTCGTCATCAGATCAACTTTTTCAATGGCTTGCGTGAATGACACGCCGCGTTCGATGTTTGCACGCATGATGACAAGCTGCTTAGTAATATAGGTATTTGCGATGGTATCTTTCGTCAAGGCCAATCCTTGCGGTAATGAAATACCCGAAGAGAGCACAATAGAAAGTGAATCGCAAAGACGAATTAAATAAATGCGTCTTAACATTTTACCGGAGAAGGGGATTTTGAGTAAAAAATAATCCCAGCGCAATTTGCCACGCTCTGTATGGATATAGCGGTAGAGTAATATAGCTGCGATGAGTAATGCGGCCAGTAAAACCAAACTATAATTAACGAAAAAATTTGACGTGCTAATCAAAATACGCGTTTGCCAAGGAAGCGGCATATTGAGACTGACATAAAACGTAGCGAAAGTGGGGATGACAAATAAATTTAATATCAGCAATGCGACGATTACTGCGGAAAAGATGAAGATGGGATAACGAAACGCAGCTTTGACTTGTTTCATCGTTTGCACTTCAAAATCTAAATAACGTTCGATATGCGCAAACGCTTCGCTCAGTTTGCCTGTGTTTTCACCGATTTGAATAAGACTAATGATAAGCGGCGAAAAAATATCGGAATATTGCTTCATGGAATTGGCTAGGCTTTGGCCTTTTTCGATTTGCCTGATAATCCCATGTATGGCATAAGCAAGCCGGTTGCTGCGTATATGCATGGATAATTGCTGTAATGAAGTAATGATCGGTACGCCTGCTCGGTGTAGTAATTTCATTTGGCGTGAAAAGACTGCTAATTCACTGAGATGAAAACTATCGCCTTGTAACCAATCACGTATTCGTTTCTGATAAGGTTGTTTTGTTGATTCAGATTTAATCTCAATGACAATAATGCCTTCTCGAGTGAGATCGAGATTTAAACTGTCGGCACTATCAGCATTGCGTTGGCCAACCAATAATCGTCCCGTTTTGTCACGGCCGCGAAAATGAAATTGCGGCATATTAAATTTCTCCCATCATGCGCATGACTTCATCGATTGTAGTGACGCCTTTTTCGGCTAACTCAATACCACTGATGAGCAATGGGTGGTATAACGGCTGTTTTTTCGCCGATTCGATAAATTTGCCTAAGTCTTGTTGGCGTATGCCATCAGCGAGTTCTGCGGTAACGGGTAATAATTCAAAAACGGCGGCTCGTCCGCGATAACCGGTATAATTGCAGCGTGAGCAGCCTATGCCTGCTTTAAATTTCGCAGCTGCAATATCTGATATACCAGAAGCATCGAGCCAAACTTTTTCTGCTGGTAATAAGTCATGCTCTTGAGAGCACTCGCGGCAAATGCGCCGGACCAAGCGTTGCGCAACCGCTGCACGTAAGACACTTGCAACTAAATAACCTTCCGCACCCATATCCAGTAAGCGGGTTGCAGAACTAATTGAGTCATTGGTATGTAATGTAGCCAGCACTAAATGTCCAGTCATAGCTGCACGCAGTGCAATTTCTACCGTTTCTTGATCACGCAATTCACCAATCATAATAATGTCAGGATCTTGGCGAAGAATTGAGCGCAAGATAGTTGCAAACGTGAGATTGATTTTGGTATTGACTTGAATTTGGTTGATGCGCGGCATCCGATATTCTACGGGGTCTTCAACAGTGATAATTTTATCACCTGGTTTATTTAATGCATTAAGTGAAGCATACATAGTGGTGGTTTTGCCGCTGCCGGTTGGGCCAACAAATAAAATTAAACCATAAGTTGCGGTTAATAATTGCCGATAATATTCATAAATATCCGTTGGCATTCCTAATCGATCAAGTGTAATTAATTCTTCAGCTTGATTTAATAAACGCAAAACCACAGATTCACCAAATTGGATGGGAATAGTTGAGACACGAACATCATAATATTTTTTTCCTATGTGCATCGTGAAACGCCCATCTTGTGGCAAACGTTTTTCGGCGATATCAAGTCCTGACATCAATTTAATCCGTTGCACTAACGCTTGGGAGATAGATTGCTCTGACAGGGTTTGTTCTTGCAGCACCCCATCCACCCGTAAACGAATTCGTAAAACCTTTTCGTCAGGTTCAATATGAATATCAGTTGCATTAACTTGTGCTGCATCTTGAAAGATGGAACGCAGTAAATTGACAACCGGTAAATCTTCGCTAGCCGTATCTTTTGTGTCTGGCAATTCAGTCGCAAGATTAGGCTTTAATTCCTCAGATAAGGTTTCAGCGTAATGGGTAATTTCATCAGCACGGCGATAGACTGAATTGAAAAGACTTAATAAATCTTCTTCACGTATCAAGGCGATATTAATTTTTTTCCTGAGCAGGCGGTTTACTTCATCTTGCGCAATAATATCTAACGGATCAACCATGCCGACCAGATAACTATTTTCCTCTTGTTTGAGTACGATCACCCGATAGTGTCGCGCAGAAAATTCGGGCAATAATTTAATGACTTCCTGGCTAATCGGAAAATGCTTTAAATCAATATAAGGAATATGTAATTGTTCCGATAACAGTAATAATAATTGCTCTTCTTTAATATAGCCAAGTTCAACTAATAGCTCGCCAATTTTCTTATCGGATTTTTTTTGCAGATTAATGGCATTATCTAACTGTTCACGAGTAATTAACTCTTGTTGTAAGAGCATTTCAGCCAAATAAGTTTTTTTAGCTCTATGCATTATTCGCATCACCCAAGGCTTCGAGGCGCGTTTGCAAAACGGTAGATGAGTTGGGACTCAGGTTTCCCTCGGCCTGAGCTTTAGTATAAGCAGACAATGCATTTTTTGGCCTGCCTAGTTTTTCTAGCACCACCCCTAAGCCAAACCACCAATTCCCATTATGCGGATCAATTTTCAACAGTTGCTGGTAAATACCCATGGCCAGTTGATGATGGTTTAAACGGTCGTACAGGGCAGCCATAAAAGCATGATAATCGGGATCATCATTCATGGCGGGTGATGCGCTTTGTAATAAAGCCAGGGCTTCACCAATTTTTCCTTGATCTGTCATGATTCTGGCTTTCAATTCAATGAGCGGCGTGAAACTTGGATTTAACTGCAACCCAGCGTTAATTACCATATTAGCTTTTATCTGCTCGCCTTGATTGAGTAAGATGGCAGCGAGTGAAACCCTGGCTTTTTGAAATTCAGGTGCAATTTTTATTAGCGACGTTAAACGTTCAATGGCTAATTGTAATTGACCACTGTCTAAGGCAGCTAACGCAGCGTGATATTGCCCAGACAATAAACTTTGCAACGCTTGCGTTTTAACCGCATTATTTTCTAGCGAGGTTTCAATATCTGGCGTTTTTTGTGCATAAGCAATGGCAATCGTTAATTGTGGATTTTTATCCGCGTCTTCTAAATTAGCGTATTTAACCGCGGCACCCGGTTGTAACACAAGTTTAAATTGCAAATCTTTGCCAACCTGCTTTACTGCCATATGCGAAATTGCCGTTGTTAAATACTTAACTGGCGGTAATTCCGATTCTAGTTTGGCGCGTTCAAGTGTAATTGAAAATTCATGCTGACTCTCATTGCTTGTGATGTGATAAAGTGCTGCATGTTTGAGTAAAAAAGCAAGTTCGGTCATATTGTCTTTGACTTGCAAAGTAATCCCTGTGATGGCAACAGGTTCTAACCAGGCGGTTTGTTGGTCCGATATTGGGGCTGCATTGCTGAAGTTTTTCTGTTGCGGAATTATCGCAGCATCATGCATTTTTTTGTGCGGTACCGAGTGTACGAGATAAAAATAAATCAGGCCAAATACAAATAACAAGGGAATCACAGATAAAAATTTTAACAATGATGAATGTTCAATGGTTGGCACATGTTTCTCAAACAAGGGAATGTGGTGAGTGCGCTGTTCCCGCCCTTGTCGCATTTCAAGATCTTTGAGCATTTCATTAATCAAACTCATGCGAGCCTACTTCCTAAATAAAACAGCGCAGAAATCGCGAGGAAAGATAAAGTCACAGTCACGAAATACAGGATTGCAGGCTTATAACGATGCAATGCATAAACCGATTCAGTATCCTTCACTGCGAGCCGCATGGTCTTGCGATTAACTTTGCGTTCACCACGTCCATAAGCCGCTAACATGGCTTTGTGCGAAAGAATGTTTACCATGCGCGGTATGCCATCGCTCGCGCGATATAACATATTTTTTGCACGTTGGGTGAACAAATTGTTGTAGGTATAGCCGGCAACCGCAAGCCGATGGTGCAAATAAATATCGAGATCATCGCGGCTCATGAGTGGCAGCCGATAAGAAAAACTAATACGCTGTTTTAATTGGCGGAATTTGCTTTGCGCCAAACGTTCATCTAATTCAGGTTGAGCAAATAACACAACTTGCAATAATTTGGCGCTCTCAGTTTCAAGGTTGGTGAGTAAGCGTATCGTTTCTAAACTGTCATCACTTAGTGCCTGAGCTTCGTCAATTAAGAACACGACTTTTTTGCCATTCGCATGAAGTTTAATCAAGTGTTGGTAAATGGCAGTGATGAGTTCATGTTGGTCTTGCCATTCGACAGGATCAAGACCTAATTCACGCGCAAATGCTTTACGAATTTCTACCGGTGTTAAGTCGGGATTGGGAATGTAGGCGGTGACATATTCACTACTCAGGCTTTCCAATAATTTTCTGCATAATAAGGTCTTTCCAGAACCGACTTCGCCAATGATTTTAATAAAACCCTCGCCGCTCGTGATGCAAAATTCTAAGGTATTTAAAGCACCTTGATGGCCTTTGAGTTGGCAAAAGAAATGCGGGTTGGGCGTTAAACTAAATGGCAGTGTCGCTAGCTGGAAAAATTCCTGATACATAACACGTCCTTATTCATTTTCAGCACGTTCTCCCTCATTACCAAATACTTTTGGTAATCCACCGCTATGGAAGGGCCTCCGCATAATTTGGAAAGTGCGTTTCTTGTCTTCCAAACTTTCAATTTGCGCTTTATTCGTTGCAACAACTGGGCGCAGTAAAATGACTAATTCAGATTTAATTGATCTTTGTTTGGTGCGGCGAAAAGCGGCGCCAACAAATGGCAGCTTACTGATCCAAGGTGTTGAGACCAACTGTTCGTCCATCAAGTTTTGCATCAGTCCGCCGATCACGATCACTTGCCCACTCTTCGCGCGCACGATGTTATCTGATTCGCGAATGGTGCTGCGCGCAAGCGGCAGCGTCAGGTTATTGGGCGAGCCCGTCGTGCTCGTCCCTAGCCCGATGACTTTGGTTTGTTCGGTGACTTTACTTATACTGGGATGAATGTGCAGCACAACGTCATTATCTCTACTGATTTCCGGTGTGACGTCTAAAGTGACGCCAGAAAAAAACGGTGTCAGCGCTACATCTTGTGAGGGGAGCGTGTTCGTGCCGATAATCGTGTTTGAGGTTGATACGCCCGTCACAAAAAATTCATCTTGCCCAACTTTAATGACGGCTTTTTGATTATTGATGGTTGCAATATGCGGGCTAGATAACACTTGTACATTGCCTTGGGTCTGCAATAACTGAACCAACGCTTTGAAATTGCCGTTGACGCGGATGGCAAAAATCCCATTTAATTCTTTCAATTCTGTATCTGGAAATGCGCTCGTCGCTTGTTGGCCGATACCGCCTTCGGTATTGCCGCTATGCTCAATCGCGGCTTTTGCAGGATTGCCAAGAATACTCCAATCGATGCCCGCTTGGTAGCCATCATCTAACTGGACTTCGAGGATTTTAGCTTCCAAAATGACTTGCCGATTCAAACTCGATTGCAAGCTATTGACGTAGGTTGCAACCCGGTGCAATTCGCGCGGATAAGCGTGTACTGCAATAATGCCCGCTTCTTTATTGACGGTGACGCTGCGTCCGCCTTCTTTGCCAACCAAATTTTCTATCGCACTGCCTATCGTTTTCCAAAATTCTATTTCTGATTTTGTTTCAATACTGCTAATCGTACCTAAGCCTTCAGGCTGCGATCCGCTGCCCAAAACAGGCGCTGACGGGGTAAAGCTAGAAGTGCCACCCACTGCGACAGTACCAACTTTATTGCTGACTTGACCAGTTGTCAGCTGTGTATAAGAGTGGCCAGTACGCTTGATATCGAGATAATTGAGGTGAAAAAGCTGTGTTTCAAGTTGTGGCGGCTGGATTTCATATCCATATGATGTGCGGCGATATTCATAGCCATAGATATCACGCACGGCATCCATGGCTTGTCGAATAGTGACATTTTTCAGTTTCAACGAGATATTACCGGTGATATCGGGATGGACCACCATATTATAAGTGGTGCCAGCGACCAGCCCTATAAAAAATTCTTGCGCGGGTATATTGCTGGCCGTCACATCAAAGCGCGGCACTTGGGATCTCGCTGGGATGAGGTAGCGCGATAATGGAGGCAGCAAAGCGGCGTTGACTGCTTGCGGCAATTTTTTTGGCTTCACCACGCGTGGCTGCGTGAGCGCTTGGTCGTCGTCTATGCTTTTTTGAACGATGGTTTGGATTGCATCGACAGACGTTCGATGTCGTGGATGAATGGTATGGCAGCCCACAAGCAGCAGGCTGAAACAGGTGAATGCAATGGTGGCTAGTCTACCCTTTCCCTTGGCTGGGAGAAAAACAGCTAATCCGCGCATCAGTGAAGCAAAACGTAGCTTAAAAACCATCCCTGTCCCTTCTCCGTTTGACCGGCTCAATCAATGTGAGCGTTTCCTTGGTATTGCTCGGTCCCAATAACTCTACAGTATAGGGCGTGATGGCAGTCACAGTAAATCCATTTATTGTTCCGCCAAGTTTGACAGCTTGTCCGGAAATAATTGCCAACCGATATTGCGGGTGAATAAAGACGGCAGTCAGCATGAGCGGCTTTGGCAGATTGCCCTCTCTCTGTAGCGTGGCCAACACCGCTCTGGGCGGCCGCGTTGGGTCTAGCAAGGCTGCGGCGCTGCCAAATGGCGGCAAACAGCTGAGCAATAAGACCAGGAAGCCAATGTCACGTTTTTTCATATAAAATTGCTAACTCCAACTCAATTTTCGCAATGGGGTATTGCACGACTTGATAAGAGAGCGAAGTCCAGTGCAGCGTGGGCAGCGCTTTTTCGAGCCCGGTCAGAAAATCCAGCGTATCGAAATAATTGCCATAGAACACGATTAATAATCGTTGCTGATAAAGTTTTGCTGCCAAGGAGTTGCCATTCGTCGATTTATATTCTGATTCAGGAAAATTTTTGATTTGCGCAATGGTAATGGCTGGATTAATTTCTAAAATAGATCTTAATATGTTTTGCCATTCATCCTGGGATGGCGTATGGATGAGCCGGCTATATTTAGTTTGCATGGTTTGCAATAATTTATTTTGCTGCTGCCAGGTTTTATACAGCGGGCTCTCGCCAATTTTCTTTAACACATCAATTTGCAATTTTGTTTGTATTTGCTGTTGTT
>MGYG01000007.1:10619-13642 GCA_001801635.1 Gammaproteobacteria bacterium RIFCSPHIGHO2_12_FULL_43_28 | reverse complement strand
TTTTCCTTATCTAGTTGAAAATACAGGCTTACTGACAATGTTAGACATCCGCAATATCAGCATGGAATTTGGCAAAAAAGCCTTGTTCCAGAACGTGAATTTGACCCTACTGCCTACCCAGCGCTATGCGCTCGTCGGTGCAAACGGTGCGGGTAAATCCACGTTTTTAAAAATTCTTTCTCAAGAAGAAATGCCAAGCAGCGGCACCGTCGAAAAAGCAAAAAACGTGAGTGTCGGCATTTTAAAACAAGATCATTTTCGCTACGAAGACTATCGCATTCTCGATGTCGTGATCCAGGGCAATGCGCGCTTATGGGCGGCATTGACTGAAAAAGAAAATTTACTGCACCACGAAGAATTTACCGAAAAAGATGGTTATCGTTTGAGTGAATTAGAAGACGTTATCATGCGTCAAGGTGGCTATGAAGCGGAAGCAATGGCTGCAAACTTACTCATTGGTCTTGGTGTCACTGAAAAATATCATCAAGGGCCATTGAGTGGATTATCCGGTGGATATAAGTTGCGAGTATTGTTAGCGCAAGTCTTATATCAACAGCCAGACATTTTGTTGTTAGATGAACCAACTAATCATTTAGATATTATTTCGATTGCATGGCTTGAGACATTTTTAAGAACCAGCTTTCAAGGTTTATTGATTTTTATTTCGCATGATCGTGAATTTCTTAATCATCTTGCGACCAATATTTTAGACGTTGATTATAATACCGTGCAAAATTACGTTGGCAATTACGATCACTTTCTCACGCAAAAACAGGAAACGCTGCGCTTAAAACAATGTGAATTAAAAAATCAGGAAAAGCGAATTGAAGCATTGCAAGGCTTTGTTGATCGCTTCGGTGCAAAAGCGAGTAAAGCCAGTCAAGCGGCTTCCCGACAAAAAATGATTGATAAAATTGAACTCGTTGAAATTGAAACATCAAATATCATGAAGCCTTTTTTTAATTTCACCATTAATAAGCCTTCTGGTAAATCAGTGTTAAAAGTTGAGAATTTAAATAAGCAATTTGATGAACGCGTGTTATTAAATAAAATCAGTTTTGATATTCATCGCGGAAATAAATGTGCCATCATCGGCCCAAATGGGATTGGCAAATCAACCTTATTAAAAATTATTTTAAATGAATTGGCGAGTGATCACGGTGAATTTGAATGGAGTGACACGGTTCACGTTGGTTATTTCGCTCAAGATTTTCGTACGCAATTATCACCAGAAAAAACAATCTGGGAATGGATGGAAGAGAATGTCGTCGCTATACCACAAGATATACGCTGCACACTGGGACAAGTCTTATTTCGTGGCGATGATGTTAATAAAAAAATTGTAAATTTAAGTGGCGGCGAAACAGCGCGACTCATCCTCGCAAAACTGATTTTGCAAAAATGCAATGTATTGATACTCGATGAACCCACTAACCATCTTGATATGGAATCCATTGATGCGCTCATTGAAGCATTGCAATCCTTTACTGGCGCGGTATTATTCGTCAGCCACAACCGCTATTTTATCGATCGCATCGCAACGCGAGTGCTATCTCTGACTGAACGTCATGGTGTGCAAAATTATCTGGGTAATTACCGGGATTATTTAGCACAGTTTGGCCACGATTACTTAGCAAGAGCGTAGCGAATTTTTTCGAATCACCTATTGGAATTTAATTCATGCCAGAATCAGAACGACTGAAACCCGATGAACATAGTAAATCAAAGCGAAAACGAGAAATGGATGATTTGCAGAAAATCGGTGAATCATTAATTAAATTGACTGCATCACAGTTAAAACAAATAGAATTGCCCGATACCTTGCGCTCGGCAATTCATGAAGCTAAAAGTTTATCCGCACATGGTGCCATCAGACGTCAGCTCCAATACATTGGCAGGCTCATGCGTGAAGTGGATGCTGAACCCATTAAACTTGCTTTACAACGCATACGATCTTCCCATCATCAACATGCTGCGCAATTTCATCAAGTAGAAGAATGGCGGACTAAATTAATCGCAGGCGGTGATGAAGCATTAGGGGTTTTTATTACAGAACATCCAAAGACCGATAAACAACAACTACGCCAACTTGTACGCAAGGCTCAACTTGATCAAAAAACTGAAAAGAATACAGGCGCAGAAAAAGCATTATTTAACTATTTGCGTGGCATTTTAGGGGCCACTTCTTAAATTCCTGGCGACACGGACTGCCAGGCTTTAAACGCGAATTTCGGATAAGTCATTGATGTCATGCCAGCTCCATCTCTGTCATGCTAGCCCCATCTCTGTCATGCCAGCTCCATCTCTGTCATGCTAGCCTCATCTCTGTCATGCTAGCGCGCTTTTAGCTGGCATCCAGATTTTGAAAAAAACTCTGCTATACTTAGCTAAGATTACCTCTAGCGTTTTTTTTGATTTCTGGATGCCACCTCGCACAAAAAACGTGCGGCTGGCATGACATTCAGTCTTTGTCATGCTAGCGCGCTTTTAGCTGGCATCCAGTGCAATTTCAATAAATCTCATGCAATAGAATAGTATAGATCATTCCAGTTCGGATTATTTTTTTCAATCAGCTGCAATTTCCAGTTTCTTTTCCATGCTTGAATATTTTTTTCTCTTTTAATGGCTTCCATTATGTCGCCATGTATTTCGAAGTATACCAATTGGTTCACCTTATATTTTGAAGTGAATCCTTTGGTTTCTCCAGATTTATGCTGCCATACTCGTTTGACCAAGTCGGACGTAACGCCTGTGTACAAAGTACCGTTGCGTTTGCTAGCCAAAATGTAAACGTAATATTCTTTCATGATTACTCCGAAGCATTCCGAAATGCGATTCTGGATAAGCCATTGATGTCATGCCAGCGCGCTTTTAGCTGGCACCCAGGTTTTGAAAAAAGACTGTCATGCTGACTAAGATTACTTCTAGTATTTTTAAGCGTTTTCTGGATGCCAGCTAAAAACGCGCTGGCATGACAGACATAAGTTGAGATAACACTGGATGCCAGCTAAAAACGCGCTGGC
>MGYG01000007.1:0-10608 GCA_001801635.1 Gammaproteobacteria bacterium RIFCSPHIGHO2_12_FULL_43_28 | reverse complement strand
CATGACAAACATTATGCTTTGTTATTTTCCGCTAAATGCAATATCGTCTGCCATTCTTTTGTAGTGACAGGCGTAATGGATAATCGATTACCTTTGCGTGTGATCAACATTTCGCTTAGTTTTGGATGTTGTTTAATTTCTTGCAGTGTAATGATGCGTGGGAATTTTTTAACGAGTTTAATGTCGACCATATACCAGCGCGGATTAGCACTCGTACTTTCAGGATCAAAATAGGTAGATTCGGGATCAAGTGCGCTGTGGTCTCCATATCCTTCTTTCACGACTTCAAAAATACCGACAATACCAGGGATCTCACAACTCGAGTGATAAAAAAATCCCTGGTCCCCTTTTTTAATCGCATCACGCAGCATATTGCGCGCTTGATAGTTACGTACGCCATCCCAGTGTTCTGTTTGCTTGGGACGTTTACTTAAATCATCGATGCTGAAGGTTTCAGGTTCTGATTTGAAAAGCCAGTGTTGCATGGTGATTATCTTCTCGGCAATGGTAGGATGGATTGCGTTGCCACGCTTCGCTCGCAAACGAAAAAAGTGCTCCTCGCAACGACGGCGTTTGCATCCATGATATCGTCATTGCGAGGCTGCGAAGCGTTCAGCCAAAGCAATCCAGCAACCTCATGGTGAAAACTGGATTGCTTCGTCGCAAAATGCGCTCCTCGCAACGACGGCATACCTCATTATTAAAGAGGCAGAACAGAGTTTAAAGCCGCTTCATTGCATCAAAAAATTCATCGTTGAGTTTCGTGTCTTTCATCTTATCAATGAGGAACTCGATTGCGCTCTCTTCCATTGGTTGCAATAATTTGCGCAGAATCCAAATCTTTTGTAACTCATCTTTTGGTACAAATTTTTCATCACGGCGCGTACCGCTGCGATTGATGTTGATCGATGGGTAAACTCGTCTTTCAGACAGTTTTCTGTCGAGATGAATTTCCATGTTACCCGTTCCTTTAAATTCTTCGTAAATCACATCATCCATCTTGGAACCGGTTTCAACGAGTGCGGTTGCAATAATGGTCAAGCTGCCACCTTCTTCGATGTTACGGGCTGCACCAAAAAAGCGTTTTGGACGTTGCAGTGCATTTGAATCGACACCACCGGTCAATACCTTACCGGATGCAGGAACAACCGTATTATAAGCACGTGCAAGACGTGTGATTGAATCGAGTAAAATCACCACATCTTTTTTATGCTCAACTAAACGTTTTGCTTTTTCAATGACCATTTCTGCCACTTGAACGTGACGATTTGCAGGTTCATCAAACGTACTCGCGATCACTTCGCCTTTCACCGAGCGTGACATTTCGGTGACTTCTTCAGGACGTTCGTCAATTAATAAAACAATGAGATGACATTCAGGATGATTGTGCGCAATCGAGTGAGCGATATTTTGCAGCATCATGGTCTTACCCGCTTTAGGTGGTGATACAATTAAACCACGCTGGCCTTTACCAAAAGGTGCAACGAGATCAATCACACGCGCGGTAATATCTTCTGTACTACCATTGCCGCATTCCATTTTTAAACGTTTATCCGCGAATAACGGCGTTAAGTTTTCAAATAATACTTTATTCTTTGCATTTTCTGGCGCTTCAAAATTAATTTCATCGACTTTCAATAGCGCAAAATAGCGTTCGCCTTCTTTTGGTGGTCTGATTTTTCCGGAAATAGTATCACCCGTTCGTAAATTAAAGCGACGAATCTGGCTGGGTGATACATATATATCATCAGGACCTGCAAGATAAGAGCCTTCTGCCGAACGCAAAAACCCAAATCCATCCTGGAGAATTTCAAGGACGCCATCGCCATAAATATCTTCACCGCGTTTTGCATGCTCTTTTAGCACCGCAAAAATAATGTCTTGTTTTCTGGAGCGAGCCATGTTCTCCAGACCGTACTGCCCTGACAAATTAATAAGTTCAGCTGCACTTTTTTTCTTAAGCTCGGTTAAATTCATAATAATATAAACCCTAAAATAAAAAACTTGGTTGGTTGTAAAGGAAATGGAACAAAGAACTCGCGCACGGCTTAGCGAAATAACTAACTCTAAAGCCAGGAAGACCCTATATCATGACTCTGATATAACAATTCATGCCAAATACGCGGGAGTCGTGACACACCTGGTAACCATTAACTATAAGGAATAAACGACAGGTAAAATGGGGCTATCCACGTATATAAAAATAACATTTTTTAATAAGAATAGCTAGCGTCTGTTGTCAGCAAACTCTGTACATGACAAAAATACATACTAGCCATTCACTCTTCGGGAGAAATTGCCCCACGACACTCGCAACGACGACGCCCAGATATCTGTACTAAATTTGACCATCAATAAACTTTTTCAAGTCGGCCCTGTTGAGCAATCCAACCTGGGTTGCCTTGACTTGGCCATCCTTAAACGCTAATAAAGTCGGGATGCCGCGCACGCCAAATTTTGGCGGGGTGGATGGATTATTATCCACATCTAATTTAACGAATTTAACCTTACCCACATAATCCCCCGCAACCTCATCTAAAAGAGGCCCCAGCGCTTTACAGGGGCCGCACCATTGCGCCCAGAAATCCACGATGACCGGGATGCTTGACTGGATCACTTCTTTTTCAAAGGAATCATCGTCGATTGCATTTACATGACTGCTCATAAACGTTACCTCTAATTATTATCAATTAATCGAATCTGCTAGTTATATCACTGGGGGCGGCTCAATTTCAAAATAAATCATGCCTATTCATGCACCTTGACAGGCAAAAGCAATAATCCACCAACCACAAAAAAGACAAGCACCGTTGCCATCCCCAACCGCTGACTGCCAAAGGTGAGTGTGATCATACCCAACAACCAGGGGCCAATAAATGCTGTTATTTTTCCTGATAAGGCATACAAGCCAAACATTTCAGTGGCCGTACTTCTGGTTTCAATTAAACGCGTCATTAACGATCGGCTGGCAGATTGGACTGGTCCGACAAATAACCCGAGAAAAAGCGCAAACGCCCAAAATATATATTTATCTTCTAACACGAGCAAAGGTGCGCCAAGCAACACGAGAAAAACCAGCGACACTAAAATCGTTAACTTCGATCCAAAATAATCATCCATCCAACCCAGGAGTATCGCGCCAATGCCTGCGGTAATATTCATTGAAATACCAAATAACAAGGCTTGGTCAAGCGTAAACCCATAAGTACCCGCTGCATAAATTCCACCAAATGCAAACAAGGTATTCAGACCATCTGCATAAATCATGTGGGCAAAAAGATAGATAAAAATATTTTTTTCTTGCGGCAATTTTTTCAGGGTTGATAAAAGTTCTTTAGACCCAGCAATGATTGCGCGCTTTAGCGGATATGAATTCGATGGAATGTCTTCCATCAAAAAGAAAAGCGGAAGTGAAAAAACAAATATCCATACGGCAACAAATGGGCCGCAAATACGCACTTGCTCAAAAGTCCGATGATCAAGCCATGTTGGCTTGCCATGCAAAAACACAACGAGCGCGATCGTTAATGCCAGAATTCCGCCAATATAACCAGAGCCCCAACCCCAACCGGAAATTCGCCCGAGAAAGGGTTTAGGTGCGAGATAGGGAAGATACGCGTTATAAAAAACAAAGCCGACTTCTAATCCGATGTTACCCAAGATAACAAACGTTAAGATGTAATATAAAAACGTTTGCGCCGGATAAGCAAACCAAAGCATTGCGCAACTGATAATACAAAGCAAGGTAAATGAAAATAACCAACGCTTATGATGACCGCCGTAATCTGCAATTGCGCCACATAAGGGACTCAATAATGCAATCACAACGCCTGAAATCGCCGTTGCATTTGCCCATTGATACGTACCCATTATTTTATTGCTTGCCACAGTCGTCGTAAAATAAATGGCAAACACAAAGGTCATGACAATGGTCGAGAACGCGGAGGATGCCCAATCATACAAGCACCAAGCACCGATGGATATCATCAATTTATTATTTCGCAATGATCAATCCCACATATAATTAATGCATTTCTGCCGGTGCCACTTTTTCTGCCGCGATAAAATCAAGCGATGGTTCACCGCTATATTTGACGATTTCAGCACGGACTTGATTGCGCAACTGAGTAACGTGCTCCCATTCCGTACCAGCCGGCATAATGGGATCACACACGGTCACTTCAATTCGACCAGGTCGTAATAATCGTTCACCTGCTCTTAAAATATGACGCGTTCCTTTTAATGCAATCGGACATACGGCCGAATTCGCTTCGATCGCGACTTTAAATGCGCCTAATCGAAACGGGCGCAGGCCAGCGGCATAGCCAAACGTTCCTTCCGGAAAAATAAAAATGGCATCGCCTGATTTTAAGGCGCGCTCAATATACTGACTATCGGCTAACCCCTTGGATAAATCCAGTCTATCGACAGAGAGATAATCCAATTTCTTCATAAACGTGCGAACAATCGGCGTATGCAGTAATTCTTTTTTACCAACAAAGCGTGTTTTGACTGGCATGAAGGTCAAGGCAACAATCGCATCGATATAACTCGCATGATTGGCCGCATAAATCACGGGTGATGCTTTCTCTAATTTATCGAGGCCAGTTTTTTTGACCGGACAAAAACAAAAGCTCAACAATATATTCGCCCACCAGCGGCAAGCTTTCGCTGCAAAAATGCGTGATGCAAACATCACCGTGATCCATAGCGGAAAAAACATGAGTGTAAAAATAATGGCGGCATAAGTAGTGTATATCAATCTACCTAATGCGCTAAAGAAAGCAAACACCTTACGCTGTAACCAACCCGCAGCCAGTTTTGTAATTTGCAACCAGGTAGGCACTTGTTTTTTGCCGAGCCTTCCTTCGACATACATTGTTTTACTCGCGGCACGTTGCAACTTTCCACTGGAAGTTTTTGGTATCGTGCGTGGCGCAACTAATACGACTTGATCTGGCACAAGATCAATAGCGCTAGACATAGCCTCATTAACTAAATCGATAATTTCCTCGCGTTTAGCTCTGCTTGTTTCACGCGTTTCTGCAACAACAATTAATTTCTCAGTACCGCGCTCTGCATCCGTGACACCAAATGCGGTAACACAGCCTTGACGAACGCCTTCAACATTGCCGACTAATTCTTCAATTTCTGCGGGATAAAGATTACGCCCTGCTTTAATGATTAAATCTTTACAACGACCGGTAATAAATACTTCGCCGTTTGCAATATAAGCAAGATCACCGCTATCTAACCATCCCTCATGATAAATCGCTTCGGTCGCGCGTGGATTATTATAATAACCCTGCATATTTGATGGACCTGTAAATTGAAAATTACCGACATGTCGTTCTGGCAACACATTGCCTGCATCATCTACGACACGGAATGCGTGTCCTTCAATGGGTAATCCGCATGAAACAAAACTCAAACTACTATCGCTTTCGTTGACCGACACGGCCTTGCGTTCTTCTTCAAATAACTTACGGTCAACGTGATCAACCCAAAAATCGCGATCAAGCGGTGGGATGGCTAAACCAACAGTCGATTCCGCCAAGCCATAAACAGGCAGCAGTGCGCTTCGCTTAAACCCAAATGGAGCAAATTTTTCCGCAAATTGTTCGAGCGTGCGTGGATAAATTTTTTCAGCGCCATTGGCTGCAATGCGCCACGAACTTAAATCAAGCCCCTCTAACATGGCAGGCTCAAGCTTGCGTAAGCAAAGTTCATACGCAAAATTTGGCGCGCCTGAAATCGTACCGCGATGATAATGAATCATCCAAAACCATCGTTCAGGATGATTTAAAAAAGTAAAAGGGGTCATTAAAATAAGTGGGATGCCGTGATACAAACTTCCCAACCACATGCCAATTAATCCCAAATCATGGTAAAGCGGCAACCAACTAACGGCAACGTCATCGGACCGTAATTTAGTTGCTTTCCCATAGGCATTCACATTAGAAATTAAATTAAAATGTGACAGCAAGACACCCTTAGGATCACTCGTACTGCCCGAGGTATATTGAATGAAGGCGAAATTTTCCGGCGTTGGCTTAAAATACGCTTCAAGTGGTTTATCACTCATTAATTCATTGGCTGTAGTAACCACCTTAAGACTTGGTACAAAGGCTTGCAAAATGCGGCTTAAATTTTCCGCTTGCTGAAAGGTAACGAGAATGCGCACCTCAGCACTCTTTAATATTTTTGCTTCTGTTTTCGCGTAGGCTTCGATCATGTGCGCGCGAAACGGCGGATAAATCGGCACGGGGATTCCACCTGCTAATAATGTGCCATAAAAAGTATAAAAAAAGGTGGGGTGCGATGGCAGCATAATCGCGACGGTTTCACCTTCTTGCAAACCACGCTCACGCAAACCGGCGGCAACACGCAATGACGATTGAAGTAATTGTCCGTAAGTAATCACTTCTTCTTGACCATCTTCATGCTGAAAATAAATATGTGGTTTATTCGGTGCTTCTTTACCATAAATTAAAATAATATCGACTAAGGTTTTTGCCTTCGTAAAATCAACCGTGACTTTTTCACCGTGTGACATCATCACTTCTTTTCGTAACGGCTCTTTTATACCGGGACTGGTTTTTTGTAAAAATGCGGCGATATCGTTTAAGTTTTCTGCTTCCACTAATAAGCGATCGGGAATAGTCACCTCAAACTGTTTTTCGATTCGCTGAAATAATTCAGAACGCGCCAAACTATCAATGCGCAAATGACGCTGCAGCGAATCATCTAATCTAATTTCTCGTTTGTAAGGCTCGCCTGATTCGGCCAACAATTGTTTTGTAATCGCTATTAATTCATTTTCAATATCATGCTGAGATAATTTTGTCATAGTCCATTCACATTCAATAATAAACGCGGCACGCGTCCCGCTCTTCCTAGCATTTTCTCGATAAATTTCTTTTTCACCGGTGATAAAATATCAAAACCAATCATACCGATGGGTAATAAGCTTGAAATCAAAAACGATGGCTCGGTCAGTAATTGTGAAAGTCGATGTGAAACGCCAATACTGATTGCTTGCTGTGATTCAATCGCTTTACTCATCGCATGCAAATCCGCCATGCTGATGGTTTTTGCCTCTGTTAACTTCGTTTGTAATCCTTCAACCAGTACCGCCACTTCATAAAGAGCGAGATTTAAGCCTTGCGCTGCGATCGGATGCAAGGTATGCGCAGCATTACCTAATAAAAAAACGCACTCATGCAGCGTTTCTTTTGCGCGCATCATTCTGAGAGGATAGGTGTGGCGTTTATTGATCGCTTGTAAACGACCTAAGCGATAGCCAAATTCAGTTTGTAATTCATTTAAAAAGGCATCATCCGATAATTGCAATAATCTGGTTGCTGCATTTTTTTCTGTTGTCCAGATAGTTGCGCACTCATTCTCAGGAAGCGGCAACATGGCAATAGCGCCTTTTTTATTAAAACGCTCATAAGCAATCTGTTGATGTGGTCTCGTTAAGGTTGTTCGTGTCACAATCGCACATTGTTGGTAATCATGTGATTCAGCCGGCATACCAAGCTGTTTTCGCACCGTTGATTCTGTGCCGTCCGCGCCAATGATAATGGGTGATTGCAATTCAATCGTATTATCATTCATACGCAACGACACTTCTGCCATACCCTCATGACATGAAAGTGTTTCCAATATAGCAGGACGATAAACCGCGATGCAGTTGGTTTCATTCGCAGCAAACGCGTCATTTAACGCAGTTTCAATTACATAGGCAGGCACAACATGCCCAAGTGCAGGCAAGGCAACGTCTTCTCTATCAAGACGTACTGCGCCAAAACGGCCTTGATAGGAAACATGCACTTGATGAATAGGGGATGCATAGGGCAGAAGCTGCTCCCATAGCTGCAAATTCTTCAGGAATTGACAACTGCTGCTGTTTAAACCGAATAGGCGCGCATCATCACTACTCGGAAGACGTGCATCCACCAATGCGATCGATAGTCCCGATGATTTAAGTGACAATGCAAGGCTTGCACCAACCAATCCACCGCCGATAATGATTAAATCATAGCGCATCAAGAATACTCGCTAGCTATGTTTCATTAATGCTTCGATGTCAGCGACTTCTTTGGGAATATCTTTACTTAAAACGTCACAACCATTTTCAGTAATCAGAATATTATCCTCAATGCGAACACCGATATTGTGCCAACGCTTTGGCACGCCCGGAATATTCGACGAAATATAAATACCTGGCTCAACCGTCAACACCATACCAGGTTCAAGTTTACGCCATTGGTTGTTTATTTGATAAGAACCCACATCGTGCACATCCAAGCCAAGCCAATGACCTGAACGGTGCATATAAAATGGGAAGTAAGCTTGCGTTGCGACCAACTCTTTCAAACTACCTTTTAAAATACCTAACTCATGCAATCCTTCGGTAATCACATCAACGATAGCCTCTTGCATGACTGTCCAGGCAGCGCCGGGTTTTGCTGCTTTAATCGCCGCTTTTTGCGAATCAAGCACCACGTTGTAAACAGCTTTTTGTTCCGCAGTAAATTTACCATTCGCTGGGAAAGTACGGGTAATATCAGCCGCATAGTATTGATATTCAGCACCCGCATCAATCAGCACCAAACTATCGTCTTCAATCTTGCAGTTATTATCGACGTAATGCAAAACGCAGGCATTTTTACCAGCACCCACGATTGGATTATAGGCAGGGAAACGAGCGCCATTTTTTTGAAATTGATAGGTTAATTCAGCTTCCAGTTGATATTCATACATGCCGGGTTTACATACTTGCATGGCGGCCATGTGTGAAAGCTGTGAAATATCAATGGCTTTTTGCATCGCTGCAATTTCAGTGTGGCTCTTGAATAAACGCATTTCATGCAGCGTTGATGCGACATCAACTAAGGCCACAGGCGGTTGTGCACCGCTGCGGATTTTACCGCGCAATTTGTTAATTGCATTGGTAAGACTGGTATCGAGGGCAGCACTATAGCCCATGGGATAATGAATTCGCTCTCTGCCGACGATGAGTTCTGGCAACGCCAATTCGAATTCACTCACGGGAAATGCCTGGTCCGCGAGATAGTCTTTGATAGCACCTTCTTGACCTGCACGCGGTCCGTCCCAAATTTCACGATCGCGATCGTGCACACGATTAAATAAAAGGTATTCCCCTTCTTTACGTTTGGGCAAAAGTACCATAAACGCTTCTGGTTCCGCAAAGCCGGTTAGATAATAGAAATCACTGTGTTGGCGATAGGCGTAATGCGCATCGCCGTTACGCATTTTTTCGGTCGCCGCAGGTAAAATCACAATGCTGTTTGCACCAATCGCATTCATCAAGTCCTTGCGTCTTTTTTCATATTCAGTCATTTTTATCATCGCTATGTCCCTTTCTTTGCGTCACCTTAATTAATGCAAACGATCTGAGGTTTTTGAAGCTTCTGTTGGTGTTTGTTCTTCGCGTAGTGCTTGAAAAATAAAAATGGCTGCCATGCGCACATACTCAACCAACTCGACGTAGGCGGCTTCATCTTCTTCTGTTTCAACCACTTCTTCATAATTCATTTTTGCAATTTCGATGAGATCGTTAATTGCTTCCGTCATCTCACCCGGTTCACGCCCGACGATTTGTACATTACCAAGCTTAAGCCCCGTTAAAAATCCCTGACACCATAAGGTCAAGGCTTCGGCACGGGAGGGTAATTCAGACGAATCAGCAGGCAAAATCAGCTGGAATTCAAACAGAAAATCCTCAAGCTGTTTAACGCTTTTTTCATACAATGATTGCAACACTTCGTGCGCGCCACTTGCTTCATCACCCTTGATCAACGTTTCCCACGCCGCCGTGCTTTTGGAATTGCCGCAATAAACACCGCAGATCAAGCCATGAACCTGCGAAGGATGCAATTTGAGCGCCGTATTATCAAGCAATTGGCTCAGTTCTATAAAAGTTGGGGTCGATGATGGTTTCATAGCTAGCGCGTCCGGACAAAGTGACAATAGTAACGGAAAGTGTTATCGCCGTCACCCCTTTCAACTGGCCCAGCGAAGGCAACTCAATCTGTATATTTTTAAAACAGTATATGCCGTTATTCCGCTCAGGACCTGGTATGATATACTCCCGCCTCATCGTAATATGATAAAAAATTTTCTACATAAAGGTGCCAAATGTTAGAACGACCATCCGAAGATACCATGCATAAGCTTTATCAAACCGTAGAAGTGAAATTATTTGATTACAGCAAATCTGGCTTGGCTAAATTTTTCGACCGAAAATTAAACGCGTATCCTAAAGAGCAGTGCACTAAAATGAAGATCATGCTGCTGAATAAGTATGTTCACGAAAATGTTTCTAAATTCACGCCCGATTATTTAGAGAAATATTTAAAAAAAATTAGCGCAAGCTTACCCATTGAAGCGTTAGCGTTGCACCGCAAATGGGCAATAAAAAAATATGTGGATTCTATTAGTCAGCAATTCCATCATGATCATCTACCTTATGATGTCTTTCTTGACATGATGGACCAACTATTACCAGAAGATTTGCGCACGCTCGCGCGCAATTTCCCGCAAGTAGCGGAAGAACTAGGTGCTAGCAATCAAAATAGC
>MGYG01000006.1 GCA_001801635.1 Gammaproteobacteria bacterium RIFCSPHIGHO2_12_FULL_43_28 | reverse complement strand
TTATCGGCTATGATAAGGTCGGTTCAGGTTAATATCTATCTTTTTTTAAACCCATATAGTGATGATGATGCATTCAGCTAATCTCTACTCTGCCGCCTAGTGCTACCATTTCATCGTAGGTAACCAATCTTTGCCTCCACTGCCACCAGATGGTCGGTTGACGACAGTGTTGAATATGGGAGCAGCGTTCGCATAGGTTGCTTTCGATTTTGGTGATGGGTCACGGTTGTTAGTCTGTAATTCAGACAAAATCAGCTTCAATCTGTTATTGTAAGCATTGTCATCCGCCGCTGCGTGTGACGTAGCGCAAACCCATCGCTTAACATGTTCATTGCCCATCTCATCGACAATATCTAATTTGGCATGGTTTTTAAGAAAGCTTTTCACACCTTCAATGTCACCCAAAATAATGGACCAAACAATGCCCGGCACGCCAAAGAAGCCAACCGCATTAACATCCGCACCTTGCTTTAATACTTTCTCAATCAAGTCTGCAGCAGGTAAGTTCTTAATTGAAATGGCACCTGGGATAAAGACAATGACCGGATTATTATTCGTATCAAGATAGCTATCCGCCTGTTGAATGATGTAGTCGAGCGCTTTTAGATTAGGTTGAATGACCGTTTTGTTTGGTGCATGACGCAGCATCTCCCGGATGGTAAATGAATTATTAACGTATTCTTCGAGCTCGCTTAATTCTTGTTCCGTGTAGGGTTCACCTTGTGCTGCCCCAACTTTATGCATGACCCTGCCGTTTTCCAGGTGGGCATCCTTCTCAATATCGCCACCAAGAATGATTTTGGTGCTAGCAACAAAAATGTCTTCGCCACCATGATAAGTCTCATCATAAAGCGGTAGAAAATAATCGAGGCGCGCGCCGACACTAACCTTTTTAATATTAACGAGCTCGTTTAGACATTTCAGATCTTTTCTGGCGAATGCAGCCACTAATCGCAGTAAATCACGGGCATGCTCAATGGGCGTTTCAGTCGTCATATGATTGGCATGTAAAAGCGCAGCCCAATTTTCTTCGCGCCAAGGTTTGACATAGGCGGCAATTTCATTATCAAGTAAAAGTTGTTGTGCAAGCGATGTTTGCACAATTTCCAAAAATTCACTTCTTGAGATAGACATCGCCATTTTCCTCAAATAGAGACTTTGTTGTGCGTATGCATTTGTAAGGTTTGATGTAATTGCTCATATGGAATGGGCTTTGTAATGACATCATTCATTCCGACTGTAAAGCATTTCTTCTGATCGCTTTCCATGACGTGTGCCGTCATGGCGATAATTGGAATTTTATTCAGATGAACTTTTTGACGTATTAATGCTGCCATTTCAAAGCCATCGATGTCTGGTAAGCCGATATCCATCATGATCGCATCGTATTGTCTTCCTTTTGCCAGCAACGCTATCGTTTGCTTGCCATCGCCAGCAATATCAACCTGGCAGCCCATTTCCTGCAGCATTTTTGTGATGACGACCTGATTGACTGGATTATCCTCAACTAGCAAGAGGTTTAAATTTAATTTTTTTTGCTCTATTGCTTTATTGGTGTAATCATTCATCGCGATGGTTGTTTTTTCTGCGGAAGATTCTTGTAATTGTAATGGCAATGTCACGATAAATTCTGAGCCATCGCCAACTTTACTTTTAACCGTAATGGTTCCGCCTAGTTTTTCGACTAACTGTTTGACAATCGATAAGCCCAGTCCTGAACCCTGATGTTTGCGATGATGCATGGATTCTAGCTGGCCAAATTTCTCAAATATATAGCCAAAATCTTTTTCCGGAATGCCAATACCGGTATCTTGAACCGCGATAACAAATTCAGTTTGGTTGCTAAGTTGCTTGTGACAGTCAACCAGTACTTCAATAGAACCTTGCGAGGTGAATTTAAGTGAGTTACTGATGAGGTTAGTTAATATTTGTCGAATGCGTTTCGCATCACCAATAACAAATCGAGCAACGTTGTCAGCATAATTTAAATTTAAAGCAATATTGGCTTCTTTTGCTTGAAATTTAAAGCTATGCATGACTTGTGAAATCAGTAAGTGTAGATCAATGGGGTCACTCGTAAAAGAGAGCGCGCCAATTTCAACTTTTGCGAAATCCAGGATATCGGTCACGAGTGACAGCAAATTATTGCTTGCCTGCGAAATAAGCGAGATGTATTCCTTGAATTCTTTTGATAATTCTTTGGTTGACATGATATGCGTGATGCCGAGAATGGCATTGAGTGGCGTGCGAAAATCATGACTCATTTTGGCAAGAAAATCGGATTTCGCTTGATTTGCCATTTCGGCACTCAATTTTTCATTGAGAAGTTCTTGGCTATGCATTACATCTTTTGATACATCTTTGCAAATGCCAGCAAAGGCGAAACATTCATTGTTTTCATCAAATAAGCCAAATGAGGTATCTTTAATCCAGCGCATGGTGCCGTCGGGTCGAATAATACGATAATTTTTTTCAATGGTTTCACCCATACGCGGCGGGCCAACACGGTTTGAGCAATCGTGTTGCAAACGTTCCCGATCTTCCGGATGCATGGCTGTAATCCATAAGCTTGGATCATCGTATAAATTTTGGCAAGTAATGCCCCAGCTATTTTCAAACGCTGGACTAATGTAAATCTGTTCTTTGTAATCGGTACTTTTAATCCAGAAAACGTCCTGACTTTGTTCAGCCAATTTATAAAAATATTTGGTGAGACCAGATGCACGCATATCATGTATATTTTTCATACAGATTATCCAATGGTATAAAATTATGCGCTTAGATTACCATAATACAGCTAAGTGTTGAATGTGTCTGAATGAGGGCCAGTTTACATAGTTGCTATAAAGCGAGTACCTGACTAACACGGCCATTAATGACTGCCAATCTGTGCTAGGCTTCCTAGCGTTTTTTGTGTCAAGGGAAGCCTAGTCGTTATACTGAAAAATCTTAACCACTCGATACACACCATCCACTTTTCTTGTAATATCAACCGCAATATCGGCTTGTTCACGAGTCACAGCGCCCATTAAGTAAACGGACCCATTCTCTGTTTTAACTTTGATGTTGCCCGATTTTAGGCTATCACTGGCAAGCATTTGTGTTTTGACTTTGGTTGTAATCCAGACATCGCTTGAGCGTGTTAGGGTTGAGGTTGGATTTTGAATGGTGATTTGGTTGTATACTTTATCAGCACCTTCAATTTCACGTGCTTGTTCTTCGGCGATTTGACGCCACTCGGGTTTAGGTGTTTCTCCGGTCAGAAGAACAACGCGATTGTAAACGGTTACTTCAAGATGACTTTCTTTCCACATCGTGTAATCAGTGCGCAGCTTATCAATAATTTTGTTAGCAATTTGAGTGTCTTCGATGGAGCCGGTGATTTTACGATGATCATAGACAACCGCAACGGCCACCGCACCGACGGCGGCGCCTGCAACAAAAAAACAACCTTGTAGGGTGGAGCAGAGCAGGATTAGGTATAGCCATTTCTGCTGAAAAAGAGTGATAGACTTGCTTATGAATAATTTTCTCATGCTATTACTTCTCCATGACCAAATAGTCTATAGTCGATAATATCGCAAATACAATGCAAAATGAGCAAATGAGTTTCTTGAATACGCGCTGTGTCATATCCCGGCACGCGGATTTCAATATCCTTTTCATGCAAATGATCAACCAATTTGCCGCCATCAAAGCCAGTCAGTGCGATGACATTCATGTCTTTATCGTGTGCCGCCTTAATGGCGCTCACAATATTCGCTGAATTGCCGCTGGTTGAGATTGCTAATAATAGATCGCCTGGTTGTCCCAGTGTGCGTACTTGTTTAGCAAATACGTCGCTAAAATGATAATCGTTTGCGATAGCGGTAAGTGTTGAGATATCTGCCGTGAGAGCAATAGCAGGCAGGCCGGGTCGCTCTTGCCTAAATCGATTGAGCATTTCTGAGCTAAATCGTAACGCATCGCAAGCTGAGCCCCCATTGCCGCAAGTGAGTATCTTGTGGCCCTCTAATAAGGCTTGGACAATTTCTTCACTGGCTTCTGCGATTATATTGAGAATGGCATCAGCCGTGTTGATTTTTGTCTGTATGCTTTCGGTAAACCCTGCCTTAATGCGTTCGATAATATTGTTCATGTGTCCACCCAAAATGCGTTTTTAACCCAATTCACTTCCGTTTTTCCATGTGACGCCTGGATAGCAATTATATCAAAACGACTGTTGATTGTATAAAGCCAGTGTTTTTTCTGTAAAAAATGTGTTGCTGCTTTGACCAGTTTTTTAATTTTCGGCTTGGTAATGCTTTCTAATGCATTACCATAATCCTTGCTGCTGCGTTGCCTCACTTCAACGAAAACAACATCATCGAGGTCTTGCATGATTAAGTCAATCTCACCATAGAAGCAGTGATAATTTTTTTCGAGAAGCCGCAAGCCTTTTGTTTCCAAAAAGTGACAAGCAGCGGCTTCAGCGCTTTTGCCAATGACTTGGCTATCCATTGGCCGCATGACGTACCGTTCTACAAGGCAGGCGGCGATGGACTTGCTGCTTCATGGATAAGACCAGTGCTCCCGTTGCGCCCTGAATCGGGAAGTTTTGCAGGGTCTCAAGTTGATTCAGGGTTTGGCTTAAGAGATAGGCATCCTGTCCAACAGAGTAGAGTCTATCCGTTGCGCGATTGCTGGGTGTGTCACACACAACGACATCTTTTAAATCATTTTCACTGACGTTGGTGTTATTGGCGTTCACCGTTGAGGTTGCATAAATCGGCACATTATTGACATAGTAAAACTTTAACGTAGGTACAATGACTTCTGCATCCTTCGCTGAGGCGAATAAGAAGATGACATTAAAATCTTGCCGACGTTGTTGGGAAAGGGCAGCTCTATTGCTATGAGCTTCCATTAATTCCTTGTCTTTTGCTAAATCGACGTGAAGTAGTTTGGCGATTTCCTGACTGAAATTAGTTTTGGGTGAAAAATACCAGGTTTCGCGAATATTACCCCCAGCCGTTTGCCATTCAGAGGAGAAAGCAGAGGTCAGGCGGCGCCCCCACGCATTTTGTGGCGCGATAATAATAGCATCGCTCAAACCTGATCGGCGTGCAGAGGCTGCAAGCTGGGCAGCTTCATCTTCAGGAAGTAAACCGAATTCATAAAAATTACCTGGTAATGCATTGAAAAGATGCGGTTCCGTGTAATTGAGTGCAAGTAAGGGAGTGCGGAATGGGCCTTTTTTGCTCATTTGCTCGACATCTTCTTTGACCAGTGGGCCGACAACGAAATCAGCACCTTCAGCGACTGCCTGTTCATAGAGTGACGCTAAATCCTGTGTTTGACTGGTGTCATAAAATTTAACGTTTTGTTTGCCCGCTTTTAACTGGTTTGTGTAATAAGCATTCAAAAAGCCTTCGCGTATTCGTTGCGATGAGGAAGCATAGCTGCCATTTTGGGGTAATAAAACGGCAATTTGACGGGGTGGATTTGCGTTTGCTAAGCGGCGAAGTGTGTTAGTATCCGGCAATAATTGATTTGCTGGATGAGTCGTATTTTGTTCGTGCCATGCTAAAAGCGCGCGGGCGAGATCCCGCGTATTTCTGTTCTCGTCTTTACTGATCAAAGCGAGTTCAACCCAGGTCTGTTCTGTCTCACCCAGGCGGGCTTTCTTCATTTCAGTTAATTGGGAAGAAGGGATGCGCTGTAAATTTTCCCAGGTTTTGGCTGTGTTGCTATCCCAGATGGCGCTATCATAGGCTGAGGTTATTTTTTGCTGCTGGTTCTCTCGCGCTTCAGTATTTCTAGATGAAGACAGGGTGGAGCAGCTGGTTAATGCTGTGATAGCAATCAGGATGGCTAAATTGATCAGGCGATTTTTTTTCATTATATCGGCTCTCTTATGCTAACTAGTTTTGGAACATTATACGTTGTTGCAACACCAATTGGTAACCTGCAGGACATTACGTTGCGGGCACTTCATGTGTTGAAAGTAGTTGACCGGATTGCGGCTGAAGATACAAGACATTCTGCGCAATTATTAAAACATTTTTCTATTCATAAACCAATCCTTTCTTTACATGAATTTAATGAACGTGAACGTGTCCTAGAAGTAATCAATTACCTGGAAAACGGCGAGTCAATTGCGCTTTTAAGTGATGCGGGAACACCGCTTATTAACGATCCAGGTTATCGTTTAGTGCGAGAGGCGAAAGCAAAAGGCATGACGGTTGTGCCGATTCCAGGCGCGTGCGCATTAATAACCGCGCTTTCAGCCGCTGGTTTGCCGACCGATAAATTCACCTTCGAGGGTTTTCTTTCCGCAAAACAAGAAGCAAGGCATCAGCAGTTAATTTCACTTTCAAGCGAAACCCGCACAATGATTTTTTATGAGGCGCCGCATCGCTTGCTAGCCACCCTGCGGGTCATGGTCGAGGTATTTGGCGGGGAACGGGTTGCAACCGTTGCCCGTGAACTGACAAAATTGCATGAGACGATTTCGTTATCAAATTTACAAACGCTTGTTAATCAATTTGAAGCAGCGCCTGACACGTTGCGCGGTGAGGTTGTGATTCTAGTGCAGGGTGTCGAAAAGGCGAGAGAGGAGGCCGCCAGGGTGAGTCCCGACGTCGTTTTATCTATCCTTTTAACTGAGCTACCCTTAAAGCAGGCCGCAGCCCTTGCCAGCAAAATTACGGGGGAGCGTAAGAATGTATTATACGAGATGGCGCTTGCCATGAAAAATAAGTGAAAATATTGAAAGAGTTATTGGGATAGCCTCACGTTTCTCGCGGCATTCCCCCACCCATTAATCTTTCCATCCCATTCTTTGAGTATAATGGTTATACGAGCAGATAAGGAGATGCCATGCATTCTACAAAGCTTTTACTAGTGGATGCTATCATGAGTATGTTGAGACGGTTATGTGAGCTCGTGTTCAATGTACACAATGATGCACAAATGAAAAATGTGTTTGGCGTGAACGAAAGTGAAACAAAAAAACTGATTGAGAAAATGATTGATGCATTGCCGGATCAATTTGTTTTGCGTTTATCGCCAGCTGAAAAAAATGAAGTAGTGGATATTTGCGCGAGGGAATTTGTTTTTTTTCAAGTGCAAGAAAAAGCGAATAGTACTGACTATCAAGCGGCGTTGAAACAGTTTATTGCTATCTTTGCGCGTGATATTCAAGGCCGGATGAATCCTGAATATGCGTATGCATCAAATATCAAGGAGAGGTAATGATATGAAAGAAGCGCTCACGCAATTGATTGACCAAATCAATCAACATCCTGAAATAGTCGATGTAGATAAACGCTGTTTTATCGAAATCATTGAATATCGCACACGTCACTTGGATGAGTTTTATTTGGTTTATAAACGCATATCACCTTGCATTGATAAAATTAAAAAGCGCGAAATGGTAACTGACGCGGATAAAATATCTTGGGATGAGTTGGGGGCGTTACGCGATGTTGTTTCATTAATGCCTATTTTTGAAGTGTTAACTAAACTGAAATTACTGCATTCTCAGCATGGGGCTTATGATTTATACAAAAAAGTCGAAGAATGTTTTGAAATTGCGAATGTCTTGGGGTTAGATGTAAAACACGATGTGCCAGGCATGCGATTTTTTCAATATAACCATTATTCACGCGAATACTTCTTTGATACCATTGCGCTATTTGATTACTTGCGTACGCTGATCAAGTCGGATGATAACCTGCCCTCGCATGAGAAGAGGCCCTAGTACATCGATTCACTGGTTTTGGCCTGCTGGCATCCCATCTTGCATCGATCTTGAAAAGTTTCTCAATCAAAAAAGCTCGATGTACAGTAAAGTACACCTGCGCTTTTTTTCAATCGAAGCTTTCCAATATCTCGCAATCTGAGCGCCAGCAGGCCAAAACCAGTGAATCGATGTACTAGGCAATCCCTTTGCTGCCATCGGGCTAATTCTGCTATACTCTTTTTAGAGTCAGTCAGGCAGTCGCTCTACACAAAAGTGTAGGGAGGAAAGTCCGGGCTCCACAGGGTAAAGTGCCAGGTAACGCCTGGGAGATGCGAGTCTACGGAAAGTGCCACAGAAAACAAACCGCCCCGCGAGGGGTAAGGGTGAAAAGGTGCGGTAAGAGCGCACCGCGTCATTGGTAACAATGGCGGCACGGTAAACCCCGCTTGGAGCAAGGCCAAATAGAAATTCAATAGTGCGACCCGCACTGAATTTGGGTAGGCTGCTTGAGAAGTTTGGCGACAAACTTCCTAGATGAATGGTTGCCCACGACAGAACCCGGCTTATCGACTGACTCATTTTTTTTAGAATGGGGTCAAATCTTGACATGGACATCTCTGTCACATAGATGTTTTTAGATGTCCGATGTCAAGATTTGACCCCATTCTTCTTCACTCCCCAGAATATTTTACCGTGTATGTTATAATGCCTATATACCTTATATGTACCTATAAAGACCACGCCTGCTAAATAAATCATCATAAATAGGTGGGGTATGAGGGCTGAATAAGCTAAGTGAGGTTACGAGGAGTGGGGAAATGGCAAACGAACGGAATAATGTTCGAACTCCAGCATTACCAAATAAAATCCATTTTATATGGATAGGTGGCCCTATCCCAACTCATTACCTAGAAAATATTTTAAAATTAACTGGTGAATTAGAGGGTAAGGTTGAAATAAATTTATGGACTGATAAAAACCCTGATGCGAGTAATTTTTTTGATAAGAATTGGAAGGATCCTGGGTTTATTAAGCAGCCAAATTTGAAAATACGGCACATAAATGAAATATTTGAAGAGATAAAACATCAAGAAAAGTCATTCATGTTTGACAAAATAAGCAAAGATATTCCGAGTAATAAAGGTGAATCCCAAAATACAATTGAAAAGAATAGTGAAATAGACCTAGCCAATAAAAAAGAAAAATCTATCTTTGATCGAAGTTACTATGAAGTTGCAAAATTAATTTGCTCTTTAGATTCAATTGGTGCCAAAAATTATGCTCAAGTAACCGATTTGTTACGCTTACTTATACTTACAGTTGAAGGCGGGCTCTACCTCGATTGTGATACTACATTTGAATTTTCAGCAAAAAAAAATCAAGAAGTGAAAGAATTTGTAGAATTGAGACCACCTTATGGATTTTATGGTAACTTTGGTTGGAATTTTTCTATGAGTGGATATCGAGGTTTATACACAGAAGAATGGGATGCGGTGTTGGGTAATGATATTATTGCTATGATGCCTAATCATGAAATTGGCGAATATGCTTTGAAAGAAATGATTTTAGATTTTGCAAAATTATTGGCAAGTTGGACGCAACAAGAGAAAAGTAATTTATTTACTCTATCTAATTTAGATAAGAAAAGACACGATCCAACGGATCGTTTGATAAAAACCATCGATCTAGGCCCAGGTATTATGTCAAGAGCAGTCAATCATTATAGAATAGAACATGGGCTTACTCAGAATCAACCCTATGATTTGGTCGCACCTCGAAGAGTAGTTGAAAGGACAAAAAACCGCACCAATATAACGTGTGAATTATTCGGAGTTAAAATGCATAGCCAGTCAGATCAAAACTGGGTAACTAAAAAATGGGAGATTATCAAGGAACCGTCTTCAGAAGAAGAATTGAAAAATGAGTTGGGTATCAGTAATAATTTAAAAGAAATGATCGAGAAATTTGATATTAAAAATAAAAGGAAAAGAGCGGAATTTATATTAAATGTTGAAGATATTATTAAAAAGACAAGTTATAAAGGAAATTTCAGAGATTTACTTGAGGCAATTAAAAAGGGGGAGGAAGATGAAAGATCGCAACTCTTATTGCGTCGTATGAACCTGATACCAATTAAGGAAAGCAAGAAATCTCAACAACAAGATGACACAATGCTTGGTATTAAAATGAAAGATAATATATGGCTTAAATTAAATATTAGCGATGAGGAAATTGTATCCTTAGAGATTGACGCCAAGCTAAAACGTAAACCCACTTTTTCTAGGAATGAACTTCATCTTCTTAATTTCAAACCTAATAAAAAATACTCAGAAAAAGATGTCTATGGAATTTTTTTTGATAAAAATGGAATGGTTATTGACGCTGGTAGGAAAATTAATCCTTTTGATAAGCCCTCAATAAGTAATAAAAATAAATACGAAAAGTTATCGATGATGACGCAATCTTCATCGTACAATCCTGGCTATGATAGTTTTTATAATAATTTTTTAAAAGACAAGTATAAATTGGCCAAAGAAGAAAGTGCTTCTTTAAATGTCGAAAGTTTGGCAGATGAAAGCCAATACGTGAAGAAAGAAGCAACCGCTTATTCAGAAAAGATAGAAAAATTGAAAATTGCGATTTGCAATAGTGTAAATACTATAGAGCAATTTAAAATTAGACAAGCTGAGATTAAAGAAGAAATATCTAAATGTGATCAAAAAAGTAAGGAAATACGGACCAAATGGGGTAAGCAATTATTGCAACAAGAGAAATTATTATTACTAACTGAGGAGCATGATAAATTATATCAGAAATATTTTAAGATCAATCGTCAAATTGAGTCCAATGAAAAACTAATAATAAGTAAAATGAGTAGAATTGCAGTAATGGGGGGTGAATTTAAAGATTACGCTGATTATTATGAGCTTGAAGATATCTCTAAACATCTCTCATTATTTAACAAGATTG
>MGYG01000005.1 GCA_001801635.1 Gammaproteobacteria bacterium RIFCSPHIGHO2_12_FULL_43_28 | reverse complement strand
CAATTAATAAAAACAAAAGGATAGTATAAAAAGTCACTTGGAGATCGCTCAAAACCGCCTCATATGTAAAATCAGTAAGTTAGATCATTTTACCACGAGAAATGCCTCTGCGAGAGCCTTATTCATTGTTGTAAATAATTTTATCAAAATTAATAATCCCTTAAGCCTGACTCGGCATAATAACCCCATTAGAAAGATAATGAAGATACACAAAAACGAGGTCACCATGCTAAATAAAAGTACCGGAGAAACTACCGATCTCTTACACAATGGCGGAGAGTTAACTAACGTCATCGAGGACTTAACTAATATAATCGAGGATCCAGAACTGTTTCTGGCTATCCAAGCGCTTCACCAGAGTGCGGATGAGACTTTTCCAGAAGAGAGTTTCCCAGAAGAGACTATCCCTCGCACTTCCACCGCGAAAAAAATCGCACCCTACGTTGTAAAAAGCGGCGTCATCTGCATGCTTGCAATTGATGCGGTGGGCGAAAACTTTTTCGGCATCGCCAAAAATGGTTCCGGCGGCTTTACTCAAGTCGTATTCCCAGCGGCTGCCTCAACCGTTAGTGACTTCTCATTAAACGTAAATAACACACTAGCAAGCATTGACACCTTACATGGGGATGAAAAAAACCCAGCACTTCCACTCGCTACCTGGAAAAAAGTGACTATTGGTGGTGTCGTTAGCACCGCTGCCGTAAATACCATGGTGATTACCGGGTATAAAACGTATGGCTTCATTGAAAGCTCAAACCTAATCGAAAACCCTGCTTGGCTCAAACCGGTACTTGGTACAACGGCTGCCATCGCAGCAGGCGGAACGACTCTTTTGACAGATATTTGGTGTTTACACAATCTGTTGCATTCCTTTGCCAGGGGCGAAGTCAAGCCTTACAAATATAAGATCGCCTACGCCCTCGGCGTGCCGATATGCTTGGGCGCAAGCGTTTTTTATTACGCCCCAACGGGATTAAGTGTCACGGGCAGCTTACTTTCAACCACCTCAATACTCAAAAGAGCACCTTCCGCCGTCTCATTTGGTGGTAGCAGCCTTGGCATGACAGGCCCTATTGTTTTGGAAACCATTGATGATGTCATCGATGCGATGGTAAAACTCGTGACTGAACGCAAAGGTGAGTTTAAAAAATTTGCATCAGCCAGTATTGCACTCGCTATCTCCGGTTACCTCAATTATTATTACAGTACTATCGGCGAAAATTTCGATAAAAAGACATTTGATAATGACACTCTGCTTCAGGTAACCAATGGCTTTATTATCTCCTACCTTACCATCCTTGGCGCTGCAGCTTTCTATACACCGATTAATGCGACAACCAACTACGTTTGCGGTAAGGTAAGTGACTTTGCGGGTAGCTTTTTCTTAAAGCCGCCAACCATCGACGATCAAGAAGCAAAACAACCGTTACTGGAAGGGCCCTCAATGCGTGGCAATAAAAAAGTACCGCTTAAAGTAACCATCGTTGATGAAGCTGAAGATACGGCACCTAAACCAGAAGAACCAACGCAACGCTGCATCATTGTTTAAAAAGTAATAGACGTGGGTCATGGTAATGACCCACGCTACCACCTCACACAAATTTTCATTTCCATATAAAATCGGTATACTCTCACGCAAATCCATTAATGCGGTGACATCTCATGTTTAGCCATTTATCCGAACGCTTAAATAAAGTTATCAAAAACCTGACCGGCCAAGGCCGTCTCACCGAAGCCAATATTAAAGACACCCTGCGTGATATCCGTATTGCTTTACTCGAAGCCGATGTCGCCCTCCCCGTTGCCAAACATTTTATCGAACACATCGAAGAAAAAGCAGTTGGCAAAGAAGTCATGGAGAGTTTAAAGCCAGGCCAAGTGCTCATCAAATTGGTGCATGATGAACTGGTTGCCATGATGGGTGAAAAAAATGAAATCCTCGAATTACGCGCGCAAGCACCTGCGGTTATTTTGATGGCGGGTTTGCAGGGTTCAGGTAAAACAACCACGGTTGCAAAATTAGCGCGCCACTTAAAAGAAACGCAGAAAAAATCAGTGTTAGTCACAAGCGCCGACATTTATCGTCCTGCGGCGATTGAACAGTTAGCGACACTTGCGAAAACGATTGGTGTTGAGTATTTCCCTAGCAGCACCACGGATGATCCGGTTGCCATCGCTAAAAATGCGATTCAAGCGGCAAAAAATAAAGTGATTGATGTTGTCATCATTGACACCGCCGGCCGCTTGCATATTGATGATGTCATGATGGATGAAATTAAACGCATTAATGCAGCGATTAATCCGGTTGAAACCCTGTTTGTCGTCGATAGCATGACCGGCCAGGATGCAGCAAATACAGCAAAAGCCTTTCATGACGCACTGCCGTTGACTGGTGTGATCCTCACCAAAGCCGATGGCGATGCAAGAGGCGGCGCTGCGCTCTCCATTCGCCAAATCACCGGCAAGCCGATCAAATTTATCGGGATGGGTGAAAAAGTCGATGCACTTGAACCATTCCACCCCGATCGTATCGCCTCACGCATTTTAGGGATGGGCGATGTACTAACGCTCGTTGAAGAAGCTGAACGTAATCTTGATCGAGAAAAAGCGGAAAAACTCGTCAAGAAAATCAAAAAAGGCAAAAGCTTTGATCTTGAAGATTTCCGCGATCAAATCAAACAAATTCACAACATGGGCGGCATGATGGGTATCATGAGTAAATTACCCGGCATGAATCAATTACCAGACAAAGTGAAAGGCCAATTTAATGATAAAAAATTGACTGAGATTGAAGCCATCATCAATTCCATGCGTCCCATCGAGCGCCGTTATCCGGAGCGCATCAAAAATTCACATAAGCGGCGTATTTCTACGGGCTCTGGCACGTCCATTCAAGCGGTCAACCAGCTACTAAAACAGTTTACGCTGATGCAAAAAATGATGAAGAAGATGTCAAAACAAGGCGGCATGATGAAACTTATGCGTGGTATGCGCGGCAAATTTCCCTTTGGCGGTGGTATGCCGCCCGGCATGCCATTTTAAGAAGTCTGGCTTTGCAACTCAATAAAACTCAAGTATAATCCGGAACCTTTAATAGTTAATACACTCGTTACAGAGGAAATAAAAAACATGGTTGTCATTCGTTTGGCCCGCGGCGGTGCAAAAAAACGTCCTTTTTATCATATTGTTGTCACCAACAAAGCAAGCTCCCGTGATGGCGGCTTCATCGAACGCATCGGATTTTACAATCCCGTTGCCGCTGGTAAAGCAGAAAAATTACAGTTAGATATCACGCGGGTAACGCATTGGGTCGCTCAAGGTGCAAAACCATCAGATCGCGTTAAGCACTTGATTAAACTACAGCAAAGCGCTAGCAGCGCCGCGTAAGCAGTGCAGCAAGGCGCTTCTATGGCTAATAGCGATTCAGCACATATTACCATTGGTAAAATTGGCTCAACTTTCGGTGTCCGGGGTTGGGTCAAAATTTTTTCGTATACAGAGCCCTACTCTCGTATTCTAGATTATTCACCCTGGTATTTAACCGATAGCGCCGGCAAGCACACACTGATTACGGTGGATGGCGGTGAACTTCGTCATAATCACGTCGTTGCTAAACTAGCCGGTTATGAGAACCCTGAAGAGGCGCGCGCCTTGACCGGTAAAACCATCACCATCGCCCGTTCGCAACTACCAGCACTTGCCAATGATGAATATTACTGGGCAGATTTAAAAGGGCTGACTGTCATCAATCAGACGGGTATGACCCTTGGTATCGTCACTGATCTCATTGAAACGGGCGCAAACGATGTCCTGATTATCAAAGGTGCTGAAGACAAAAAAGAACACGGTATCCCTTATCTTCCTGGCAGTATTATCAAAGACATTAATTTAGAGAAAAAAATCATCCAGGTTGACTGGGAGTTAATCTAATCCGTATGTGGTTTGGCGTTGTTAGTTTATTTCCTGAAATGTTTCAGGCACTTAATGTCGGTATTACAGGTCGTGCTTTAAAAAATCACTTACTGCACCTCGATATATGCAATCCAAGGGCCTTTACCAGCGATAAACACCAAACCGTCGATGATAAACCTTATGGCGGCGGGCCTGGCATGGTGATGCTGGCAGGACCCTTGCGTGCTGCTATTCACACGCTAAAAGCAAAAGCACCTGCTAAACCCACAGTAATCTATCTCTCCCCACAGGGAAAACAATTCGATCAGAGAGCCGCCGAGCGCTTCGTAAACATGCAGCACATCATATTGGTGGCTGGCCGCTATGAAGGGATTGATGAGCGATTGATCGAGCAGGAAATTGATGAAGAATGGTCACTTGGGGATTTCATTTTGACCGGCGGTGAATTGGCTGCCATGGCGATGATCGATGCAACGACGCGGCTTGTCCCGGGTGCTCTCAACGATGAAGATTCGGTGACACAGGATTCGCTTACCACCGGCTTTCTGAAGTACCCGCAGTATACGCGCCCTGAGATTTATCAAAATGAAGCTGTACCTAGCATACTCTTAAGCGGTCATCATCAACAGATTGCTGATTGGCGCCTTAAGCAGTCACTGGGTCGAACCTGGCTAAAGCGCCCCGACCTTTTAGCCAAAAAGAAACTAACAAACAAAGAGTTAGATTTATTAACGGAATTTATAGATGAGTATTTACAAACCTGAGCCGTTCACCATCAAAGGGCGAGCAAGCCCTAGCTAACCTTTTTGTCATCTTCAAACTGTGTCATGCCAGCGTGCTTTTAGCTGGCATCCAGAATGAACCTGAGAAAAGCCTGGATGCCAGCTAAAAGCACGCTGGCATGACACAGCTGCTAAAAGCACGCTGGCATGACACAGCTGCTAAAAACACGCTGGCATGACCAGTTCCATAAACGCTCTCGACAAATATAAAAAACCTGTATAAAATTGCACGACTTGTTAGAGGAACCCATAATGCGTAACAAAATTATCCAAGCAATTGAAAATGAATGCATGCAATCAGCAAAAGTATTACCTGCTTTTGCCACAGGCGATACTGTTAATGTTCAAGTGAAAGTAAAAGAAGGCGAGCGTGTTCGCTTGCAGTCATTTGAAGGCGTTGTCATCGCCAAGCGTAACCGGGGCCATAATTCTTCCTTTACCGTCCGTAAAATTTCACACGGTGTTGGTGTAGAACGTGTATTCCAAAGCTATAGTCCGACTGTTGACTCCGTTGAAGTAAAGCGCCGCGGTGACGTGAAACGCGCCAAGCTTTATTACATGCGCGAATTAAGCGGTAAAGCGGCTCGCATCAAAGAAAAATTAACCAGCAAAACCCCTGCAACCAACAACGCCGCCGCTGATAACAATAGCGAAGCGTAATACTGAAAGAAGTGCGGAATGGCATCCTAGCGATGCGGCTGATTATCCCGGATTACGCTACGCTAATCCGGGCTACACTAGCTTCTGTATCCCGGATTAGCATGTTGCGTAATCCGGAGTGCAAACCGATACCGACGCAATAATTCACCATGGCTCACCACCAGAACACACACTTATTCACCTCTATCCTTGCCTCTCCCCTTGGCGCGATTGGTATTCGCACTCAAGGTGATACACTGCTACAGATTACTACCTTACCTAGCACTATCACGATTAAATCACCCGTACCCAATAGCTATGATGTTGAAGTCGCGCGCGAACTCACTGCTTACTTCAAAATGGCTGTTAATGCACGAGCAATGCAATTGACAGCAAAGAAGCCACACGCTTTCGTTAACAGGGCCAAATGAGGTAAAATAAAGGATGCAGTTCGATCGCTCGTCGATGGTAGGAGTTTTTGATGCTAACCCAAGTGAAACGACGCCGGCTCATTAAACGCATCATGCTGCATGCAGCCAGATGGCCGATTGTTCTATTGCTAAGCGGCATTGCACTTAACGCACTGTCGTATACAAGTCTCTATTTTCACCCAATGCCACCACTCACCGCGTGGATAGGCCAGTTCGGTAACCTTTTACTCGCTACCGCGATCATACTCTTTTTCTATACTAGCCTTAGCTATCTTTGCCTATGGTATGAAAAAAAACTAAGGGCCACACATAAAATCAGCACACAAATCTTATCGAGTCTTAGAAGAAGTTTGCGCATCCTTCTCATCCTGGCGATTGGTTACAGCATCTTTTTCATGACGGACATCGATCTTCAAACGGCGCATTTTACTAATCTACTATTATTCACGTTCCTTATCTTGTCGCTCGGCTGGATCGGCATTCAACTTATTTACACTATTGAAGCGGTTGTTTACGAATACATGACAAGCCGCATGCGCACGGAAGACCAACGCGCAAAAACATTACTGACCAAATTACGTATTATTCGTAACATATCGATTTTCCTGGTCAGCTTAGTAGCGATTGCTATCTTATTAATGAGCTTTAACAGTGTCAGAAGTATTGGTATCAGCTTATTGGCATCCGCTGGTTTTATTACGGCGATTCTTGGTTTGTCCGCTCAAAAAACGTTATTCTCCTTATTCGCTGGTATTCAAATTATTTTTTCGCAATCGGTTAAAATTGGTGATCTGGTTACCATCGAAAAAGAATCTGGTACCGTTGAAGAAATCACTTTCACTTACATCAGATTAAAACTCGCCGATAATCGCAGACTTATTGTCCCCATCAGTTACTTCATTGAACGGCCATTTGAAAACTGGTCGCGCGGACGTGGTAGTATACGTGCAAGCATTTACGTTGCGGTTGATTTTATGATGCCTATCGAGCCATTACGCGCTGAGTTTCAACGCATTCTTAAAGAGTCACGCTTTTGGGATGGTAAAGCGAATCGATTGCAAATCGCTGATTTGGGCCAACAAACCGTTAATATTAGATTACAAGTGAGCGCTGCAAATGCTGATAAACTAGCGGAGTTGCGCGCAGAAGTCAGAGAGAAAATACTTCACTTCATACGCGAACAATATCCAGATTACTTTCCCATCACACGCTCGTCTATTCAGGGAAGCTGAGCTGGCACAGGTTGTGCCGCAGCTGCTGCTCCATTCATCCTGGTGATGCCATTTTCACGCCTCATCGAAAACGTGTAATCATTCCCCTCTTTGACGAGATACCCTTGCGATAACCATTGATCACGCATCGCATTGGCCACATTTTGTGGGTTCGCGGCAGCTGGCATCACGGGTGAAGCAGGTTGAGTCGCTGCTTTTTGATTATATAAATGTGTGTAGAGTTGCACTAATTCAGTTGAGGCTTGCGGTAATAATCCTAATCCTGCCAGTTGCTGCGTAAAGTCAGCAGGCAAAAGCTTTTGATCATATAAATTCATCACTTCAATGGTAGCTGGTAACGAAACCTGACCTTGCTGCAACAAGGTGGCCACTTTTATATTGAATTTTTCTTTATCGCTACCCTGCCCATCGGCGTGATTCGCTTTAGCGCTTGCTTCAATTGCCTGTCTTTCCATCGCTTTTGCATAAAGCAAGAAAAGATGATCGGCCAGTGGTGCGGCGATTTTAATATCTAGCGTGTACTGCGCGTTATTTAATGAATCCACTGGCGTTGCGAGCGGCTTATCTGCCATCCAATACAACTTGCCTTTTAATTGGAATGCACCTAGTCCAGTATTAATAAACACATCGGTATTGGCAACCGTCGCTGGCACAATCAATTGTGAAAGGAGTGCTAGATATTGTTGTTGCAATGCAGGACTCGCTTGCCATCCACCAACTGGCATTGCATCCACCCTATTCATCGTTTCGACGAATGCCTTCCCATTCAAATTCTCAATTGAAAAAGTCAGATTAAGAGGTGAAATTTCCGCGATACTCGTTTGTGGAATTTGTAATTTATGTAAGGTTATTTTTTCACTGACATCGTATAGTTGATTCGCGTTTACATTTCCAATGGACGTCATTTGGAAATTATCAAATGCCAATTGCACGGCGTTATTTTGTTTTGCAGTTAAACCAGTCAGCGTGATTTCTGATCGACCAACCCATAAACCACTCGCGTGTCTTGACGCGGTATTGCTTATTTTAATCGGTTGCAGATAAAGCATCTTGGGCGGTAACGATGCATTGGATACATCACTTGTCACCGTTAACGCGCCAATTTCAACTTGTGATTGAAATTGAGAAAATTTATCATCCTCTATTGCAAACGATGACTCACCATTCATGCCTTGCCACGATAACTCACCAAAAGGCGGCATTTTCACTGAGAGTGCGGGTGCTTTCACTTGGTTTTGATAGGAATCGTTGAAATGAGCAATCGTATAAATACTCACTAAACCCTCTTTCTTCTTATTACCTAAGAGCATTGTTTCAAGCGTATCGGGCAAATGAATATTAGTGCGAATACCCGCCATTGCAAACGTAAATGAGCCAGTCAATTGATTTCGAACCAGCGGCCCGTGTGAAATGTCTTGTTGTAAAATAAGCGATTCTGGAAGGACAAACCCTGATTCATTCGTCGTTGGTGCTTGTACGCGTTCGGTGACTTTAAGCGTTGCCGTTGAGCAAAACCAACCACGTTGATAAGATTCAATACTAAGCACGGCCGTTTGATTAACACGATTTAATTGACTGATTAAGTCACTATATTGCCGCTCAAACGAACGTCCCACTGCAAAGGGCGTTAATACTATCAACGCAATAATGACAACTAGAATCCCTACTAAAATACCTTTTTTCATGCAGGCGCATCCTTCTTTAGACTCCTACCATTCTACCATAGGGGCAATCGGAGGAGAATCAGGCCATATGGAATTGAAAGAGACTAATGATGATTTCAACAGCAATCAGGAGGATGATAATACTTTCAAGTAAACTCGAATGTCTGTGCTGTAACTGACTGTTTAAAATATCAAAAAGCTCTTGTAACACATCCAGTTTTTGATTGAGCGACATAACGCGGCTTGGAATATCAAGAAACTTTTTCACCATCTCATAAAAGGGCTCAAGACTCGGATTACGCCAGAAAAACTCGGGCGCGCCCAAGTATTCCGCATTGAGATTAATTGAGCTCCGCGCTAAAAAAATATTACCCATACGTTTAAAAATATCACGGCGCGACAGTGAAACCACACCACGGGTAATAATCTCTTCCGGCAGCGCACTATTTTGCTTGATCGTTTGCTGCACCTCTTCTTCAAATGATTCAAGCTTAATAGATTGTGCAAGCCCATAGGATATTGCCAATTTGATTTGCGAATCCTGAGAATCAAGCGTGATAATGTCAAACCGTGAACGCTCATGGGTATCTATCGTCACACTATCGCCATATGAATAAATAAAATGATCGGATTCAATAGAACGTAATGGACCTCTTGAATAAGGGACAACATAGGAGAGTAGTTTTTCTTCGAATGGCTTCTTGTAACCCCAGACCACGAAACTGCCATGATCAAAGAAAAAGATATCCCCCGGCTTCTTTTGGCTCGCCACATGCACCACGTCGCGGGAAATTCTTGTTTGATAACCTTTTTTCTTAAAAAAACCAGCCAAACCGATAAGGTCGTAGCCCGCTGCCGTACAAAAGGAAACACAGCGTAGTGAGGAACGTAGATGATGTGGGATACGCATATTGACAAGATACTCGAAAGATAAGCAGGGACGCAAGAAGTGCTAGCGTCTCGCCTTCCATCAAAAAATAAATCCTTCGCCTTGAGCCCGGTGAGCATTGTATAAGTTCGGTTAACCCGTTCGCGCTGAGTCCTTCGACAGGCTCAGGATGCACGAGCGCGCTTTTTGCGCCGTCTCGAAGCGTGAACGACCCGTTACCGCTCAACCCCTCGAGACGCGTGCTCCGCACGCTCCTCGGGGCGAACTGTGACGGGTTAACCGAACACTTACTGAGCATTAATCTAACTTACTGATTATTATTAATTTAATTATGCAGGTCGTCCGTTACGGTTGCATAACAGGGCAAACTTCAGTCGTGCAAAAGTCGCGTCACAAGAATTGAACAGCTTACTGCGCGCTTGCAAATATCTCAATTTGAGATATAATGAAGATACAAGATAAGGATAACTTCATAAAGTGCATATTATAACCAGAAAAAGAATTAGCGAAGCAAGGCGCAAACATGCTGATTGCGCTACTGCATTAGATGGATGGTATACAATTGTCAGCAAAAATAAGTTTGATAATTTTGCTGCCTTAAAAAGGACATTTAATACAGTTGACAAAGTGAACAACCTATATGTTTTTGATATTGGCGGGAATAAGCTTCGATTAATCGCCAGCATACATTTCAACCGCCAGAAACTTTATGTTCGATACATACTCACTCATAAAGAATATGACAAAGGCAAGTGGAGAAATTAATATGGCCACATTAAGAAAAAACAGTGATCTCAAAAAGGCAATTAATCACTGGAAATACATCGCCAATGATATTCATGAGCCACTTAATCAAAATGATTATGGCAGGTTAACCAATATCCTTGACCATCTCCTTGATACTGTTGGTGAAGATGAAAAACATGAACTCATCGGCCTCGTTGATGTTATCAGCCACATGATAACAATGTATGATGAAAAACATAATTACCACATCAACACATCAGGAATTAGTGCCCTAAAGTTTTTAATGGAGCAACATAATCTCAAACAATCCGATTTACCTGAAATTGGTAGTCAAGGCGTTGTTTCAGAAATTCTGAACGGAAAAAGACAACTAAATTTAACTCAAATTAAAAAGCTTGCTAAACGGTTTCATGTATCGGTCGATACATTTATTAACTAATGTTTCTCTGTACATGACAAAAAATACATACTAGCAAGTGTAGCCCGGATTAGCGCAGCGTAATCCGGGATTATATGCATCACCATACCCCGCATTTCGCTTTGCTCAATACGGGCTACTTCACTGTCCAGAAAGCTTTGAACTGTTCGGGCGAGAGCTCAGCCGAATCAGAGCTTATCTGTCTCGTTTTTGCACGTGGTGGGCAATGACAACAACCGTTTGGCAACACGCGACATCTTACGCTGGTTCATTGAAACATGCCGGGAAAAAAACCCTGCGCTTTACGCAACAGGGCTACTCTCAAAGCACCTTACTGAATCACACAAACCGAATGTTTCTTTGGTTCTCCCTTAGTAACGATAGTTTGCCGTTTGATAAGGTTGTTGTTTTTGCTTGACATAAGTTTTGAAAAAGCCCGCGAAGCAATGCCGCTGCAACCAAAACCCTGCGCCCCCCGCCACATTCGCGCCATAATAACTATAAACAAAATGAGAAACACCGAGACGAGAATCAAAGAACGAAGTCTTTTTATCATCAAGCAATTTGCACCGCGTTAACTGCTGCTTCTTCTCAACCACATTACCTACACCATCACACATCGCTTGTGCCAGGTTCGCAGGGAAATAACCCTCAATGCCACCAAACCCTTTCACCGCTACCAGGTTATTCTTCTTGCTGTTAAACCTACCAAATTTATCATAATAATGATCGTATAATTCCAACGCTCGGGTGAAGATGCCTTCATTAAAACGATTACCCGTTGTAAACTCGCGCTTATTTTCTTTTTCAAGATACTGTTTAAATTCCTCTACTGCTTGCTCCGCTTCTTCATCTGATTGTGCTTTATCAATAGCGTCAAACATTTTTTCAACGGTTTTGTTATCACGCTGCTTGCGCTCTTCTTCTTCCTTCTCATATCCTTCTGGAAATTGCTCATTGTGTTGCTTAATTTTTTCTGCTTCGCCGTAATTAGC
>MGYG01000004.1 GCA_001801635.1 Gammaproteobacteria bacterium RIFCSPHIGHO2_12_FULL_43_28 | reverse complement strand
GAGCAAGTCAGCACGTGGCGATCGTGAAAAACCTGGCCATCGTGTCAAAGCAAAGTCAGGGTTAAATAAATCTATTCTCGATCAAGGTTGGGGTGAGTTTAAGCGACAACTTGAATACAAACAAACGTGGCGAGGTGGATTGCTATTAAGTGTAAATCCACAGCATACTAGCCAGTGTTGCCATGCATGCGGCCATATAGCAAAAGAAAACCGTGTGAGCCAAGCGGATTTTTACTGTCAGCAATGCGGACACAAAGATAACGCTGATATGAATGCGGCAAAAAATATTTTAGCGGCAGGACATGCCGTTTTAGCCTGTGGAGAGTGGGTGCAGTCAGGCCGCTCGAAGAAGCAGGAGCCACCGCGAAATTGCGAAAAAGTAGCGGCCTAGAAATGGGAATCCCGATCCTTTAGGGCGGGGAGGATGTCAATATGTACAGAGGTGTTATTTCATCTGCACCAATCTTTAATCTCTTCCTGTGTTTCGGCAAGACCCACCAAGACTTCCTCTGCATTCGGCCGATTTTTAAGTGCCTGCGCAAAGCGGGTGAATGGATTGCCGCACCGGCCAACGTCCCACTCGCAAGACGGGTTTTGCCATTGCGAGAGTAGTGCTGCAATCCAACCCATCGCTATGATAGTGTCTTTAAGGTCGCTAGCAATCCTTCCTTGCTAATCTCATTTTGCAGTTCAGTTGCGGTAAACGCATCACCCTTTTTATCCAGGAAAACCATGGTTGGGACGCCAACCACATGGTATTTCTCCATGATTTCAGTGTTGATGGGATTACGTTCTGATACGTCAACGCGAATGGCTTTGACACCGCGAATTGCTTTTTGTACTTCCTTATCAGACAGCACTTCTTTATCAACGGCTTTGCAATCTGGGCACCATGTCGCAAAAAATTCAATCATCACCGCTTTATTTTCCTTTTTGGCAGCCGCTAACTTTGCATCTAACGCAGGTAAGCTTTGCGCATACTGGAACAAAGCGCTCGGTGGCCGCAGGGTAAAATCGCTGGCGTTTTCATTAATGCTATCGCTGACGAGCGCATGAGCAAGTGGATTCATGATATCTTCCTGTCCGTTCGCAGCGCCAATTAATAAAATAATGCCGTAAATAAGTGCTAATACACTGACACCGTGCGTGAAGGGCGGCAAACGTTTTTCGGCATGAAAATCAAGCGCGCCGAAGGCAACGGCACTCACGACAAAAAGCATCGCCCAGAGAAAAAGCGTTATATTGCCTGGAATAACACGCGAAAGCATCCAGATTGCAAGCCCCAACATCATCACCCCAAATAAGGTCTTGATGGTATCCATCCAGTGACCGGCTTTCGGTAACAGCGTTGCTTGCCCGATACCAAATAATAATAACGGCACGCCCATGCCAAGCGCTAAGACAAATAAAATTAATCCACCAAGTAACGCACTGCCTGTTTGACTAATGAAAGTGAGTACAGCAATGAGTGGTGCGGTGACACAGGGGGAAGCAATGAGTGTGGACAAAACCCCCATCGCGGCAACCCCGAGGAAGGTGCCAGAGGGCATTTGATTATTGGTGTGATGCAAGCGTGTTTGAATGAAACTTGGTAAGGTCAAATTAAAATAACCAAACATGGAAAGCGCCATCAAAACAAAAATCAAACTAAAGCTCACAATCACCCACGGCGTTTGCAAGATAGTTTGCAGTGTACTGCCTAAATAACCTGCAAGCATACCGGCGACTGCGTATGTGCACGCCATGCTTAACACAAAAATAAGGGACAACTGAAAAGCACGCCTTTTTCCTGCTTCTTGTTGGCCAATGAGAATCGCCGATAAGATGGGCACCATGGGTAATACGCAAGGGGTAAACGCAAGTAAAATGCCAATACCAAAAAAACTAAGCAGCGTAAGAGACAAATGGGTTTGATTAATTAACGCGGCGGGCCCTGCGTAACTGCTCGTCACAAAAAATAGTGAGAGTAGCGATAAAAACGGGATGATTCTTTTCATATGAAAATCCTCTTTATTTAATGGTAGTATGTCAGCTAAGCTCACATCCATATCTTATTGTAACTACGGATTGCCGCGCCCGCAGAAAGCGCGGGCTCGCAATGACGGGTGAGTTAAATAAAGAGTCACTTTGGCGGCTTTTCAATGCGGCGCTGATGGCAGCTGGTGAATAAGCCAAGGATAAAAATAAAATAAACACTCGTTGATAAGTTACTTGGAAAAGAAAATATATCTTGTACTAGCGTGTAACTATTTAAATGCTTTAACTCACATAATTGCGCAGTTTGTTTGGCAGCTTTTTGCTGACACGGTGTAGAGCGTTGGATACTTTGTTGTTTGTTGAATGGCGTGTGAATAGCAGGTGAAAATAAATTGCCAATCGATAATAAAATGAGCGTTGAGAGTAACAGCAACGTTGCTGAATTAATTATTTGTTTACTAATGATGGAATGCATGGTTAGCGCTCAACTAATGACGCAACTAGCAGCATACTAAATGGGTTTCAGGATAGCAATATTATCTTATGTGCTAAAAATATACAGAGTTACCAGCATGGCTAATGAGTAAAATATGATAAAATAAAGAGAAGGTTAACGGTAACCGTTGTATAAGCTCGGGTTAACCCGTTCGCCCTGAGGAGGCGCGTTTTTTGCGCTGTCTCGAAGGGTGAACGACCCGTTACCGCTCACCCCTCGAGACGCGTGCTCTGCACGCTCCTCGGGGCGAACGGTGACGGGTTACCGAACATTTACTAACCGTTTACATCATTGCGGGCCCGCCTTGACGAGAGCGTGGTTCTAGAAGGATAGCCCATGGATATTACTGAATTATTAACATTAGCGGTTGAGAAGAAAGCATCGGACCTTCATCTGTCGCCAGGTCTTGCGCCGACGCTGCGTATTGATGGCGACCTTATTGCGCTCAAAGAGTATCCCGTTCTATCGCCCGATGAATCGCGACAACTCGTGCACAGCATGATGACCGAAGGGCAGGTAGAAACCTTTCAAACTAAATTAGTCATTGATATGTCGTACAGTTTGCATCAAGTCGGTAATTTTAGAGTGAGTGCTTATCATCAGTTACGCGGCGTGGGTGCCGTGCTGCGTGTTTTGACCGAGAAAGTGCCAAGCTTTGAAAGTTTAAAACTGCCTTCTATTTTAAAATCCTTATTACTTTTATCGCACGGGATTATTTTAGTCACAGGTCCAACCGGTTCAGGTAAGACGACGACCCTTGCCTCCATGATTGATACGATTAACGCAGCACGCGCTTCAAATATTATTACCATTGAAGATCCAATTGAATATATTTATCAAAATAAACGCAGCATCATCAATCAATTACAAGTAGGACGTGATACACCTGATTTTAACACTGCCTTAAAAGCGTCTCTCAGGCAAAATCCCGATGTTATTTTGCTCGGTGAAATGCGGGATAGAGAAACGGTGAATTTGGCATTAACGGCAGCAGAAACAGGACATTTAGTGATGGCAACCATGCATGCGGGTTCATCCCCATTAGCCATCAGTCGAATTGTCGATATGTTTCCTGATGAAGATAAAAATCGCGTTAGAAATTTACTTTCAGAAACCGTGCAAGCGGTGTTGTGTCAAACATTGGTTAAATCGACGCACGGTGGCCGAGTGGCTGCATTTGAAATTATGCTTGCAACGCCTGCGATACGGCATCAAATTCGACAAGATAAAATTCCACACATGACAACCACGCTGCAAACGAATGGTGATATTGGTATGTGTACGATGGAGCAATATTTGCAGGAATTACTCAAGAAAGGCATTATCACACAAACCGCCGCACGACTTGCGACCATGAGTCAGGGCTCGTTTAGAAGTTAGTGTGTTATGCTGGTAAAGTCTTCATTTTTGATGCCTCGTCAGTTTGCGAAGCAACTCAATTTCTTTCTGCTTCAGTTCAACTGCCAGTTTAAATAATCTGTCGCGTTGATTAGGGTGAGTGACTTCTTTTAGTTTCGTATTCTCTTCTTTTAACCAGGCATTTTCAGTTTTTACCATCACGATCTCATCTTCTAACGAAGGTGGTGCGGATGCATTCACATATTGAGGTGCAGGACCATCAAGTTCAGTTTGGTATGGCGTTTGATTTTCATATAACTTCGCAGCCTCCATCAATAATTCATAAGGACTATACGGTGGTTGGTGTTGTGGTGGCAATGGTCCATTGGCTTCATTAGAAACAAGAGGCTCTTTTTCTTCCGTATTTTCTGGAAGCTCTGGGTAAAGTTTTTCTGAGAGATCTACCTCTGCCGTTGGTAGTTCATTTTCCGTTTTGATCTCGGGATACAATACTATATTCTCTACTTTTGCTTCCGGTTCCTGTGTCACAATCTCATTCAACCTAGGAGCTTCATTTATAACCTGCACTTCATTTTTCGAACGATTAAGTAGTTGATCCAAGAGATAGATTGCCTTAGATTTTAAACCATATAGATTGGTATCACGAATTTTGCAAAGTTTCTTTTCAACTGGTAAGTTTAATTTGATTGCAGCTTTATAATATTCTGTATTGAGAAGCTTATCGTTATCTGTGCCATGCATGGCCAGCACTAATAGCGTTATTGCTGTAAACCCACTTTTATTATCAGGATGCTTTATTAGTTGTAACAATAGTTGTTTTGCCTGATCCCGGTGACATTCTTTACCAGTAAATTCTAGCTTAGTTTCATGGCCTTTATCGTAGTAGATAAGATGGCCAATATTATCAAAGAAATGATCGAGAAAGGAGCGCTTCTCAGCAAATTTGAGTTTAAGGACAGGTTGAATCCACACGCCTGGTAAATAGTCATACTTTTCTTTTAACGTATCAATGAGTACGAGATAACTTTTGAGATGCTTTTTTACATAATCTTCATTGGCTAGTATAAACTCGATTAGTATATTCTTCGCATCTTCCAGGAATTCAGGCGATTCCAAGATGACAGTCGTTATAGCGTAGACACCTCGAGAAATGGTGGTTTCGGAAATATCCATAGCTTGCTTATTAAGGAGGAGTTTACTATGGGTGACCGCCGTTTCTAAATCATTTTTCTTGCGTTGATTGTTAGGCGTTTTAGCGGATTCAATATAAATGCTTGCGATATTAGCTAAGCCTAAGTAGAGATTAGCTAGAGCGAACTCACGAATCGTTTCGTAGTAACCACGAAAATCATCTAGTATATGCTGCTTTAATTCTTTTAAAAATTCAGATTCTTTGTCATTACGTGCAATAAATTTATTAATTGAAGTGATCGCGTAGGTATAACCTCGTATACTATTTGGAATATTTTCCTCTATACCTCTGCCACTCCTATAGGCGAGTGCTGCCAAATAATAGCAGGCAGGATGTATTTTGCTTTTGGTCAAGTTTATCAGTGGGTTTAGTATTGATTTTTTCTCACGAGGATTTTGTATAGTGACTCTGTCATTGTCCTTATCTAATTTGCTAATGAATGTATCCAACGCATGTGTATTCTCATTCGGTTCTAGCTTTATCAATGTCGCGAGACTAGTATATATTTCTTTATAAGGTTCAGTCTTGATTTCTGAGGCCAATAAGGTCTCTAATTGCTTTTGGGTTGACTCTGATATTGTCCATTGCTTTTTATTTGCTTGATCTGATAGCAATTCACGAATAATTTTATCAAAAAAGTAAAGGCGTCCATTTTGTATGGTTGGGTTTCTTACGGAGGTCATTGCATCAAAATTAGCGCCGTATTCTAACAAGGTGCGTGTTGTAGCAGTGTGGCCTCTTAACGCCGCAATTTCTAAAGCGGTGCTGTGATAACTTATTTTAGTTTGTTCGAAAGTGAACGCCATGCATTCTTGATTAATATGCGCGCCGGTTTGTAATAATAGTTCGACAATCTCATTTGCACCCCAATAGGCGGCATAGTGCAGGGCTGTCGCATTTATAACGCAGCGATAATGATCGCTGCGATACTCAAGGTCTATCAGTTTCAGTAAAATTTCAAGCGACTGCTTTAAATTTTTTGTCTGTGGGTACTTCTTGATAAGAACAAGTAGCGGTGGGTTATTATCCCAAACCGTTTTGTTTAGGCCCAAACTACTTTTATACCTTTTTGCGATATATCCAACAATGTTGGTATGCCCATGGATGGCCGCATGAAGGAGCACTTCGGTAACTGGATCATATAAACCATAATATTGTTTAGCTTCGGATGGTTTGAAGTTATCGAGGTTGGTTTTATATATCCGGCTAAGATTGCCCCCTGCCGCAGCCACTAATACATCATCGTATGTTTTCATTCTCGCACCTATCATCGTTTGGGGTGTATTATCAGCTGCTTGGTATTTCAATCTATGTGCTGATTATTTTTTATAGATGAATATCTTACCTTTATTTTCTTAAGTCAGTCTTAACCCATGTATTGTACGGGTTCGGTTAACCGAACCTATACATGGTATTACTGTAACTTCATGATTTATCGGCATTAATTCCACGATGAGTTGAAGGTAGGCAAGCTGAGAGGGTGCATTTAAGGACGATATGGATAGGAATTGGCGGCACAGGACAGGCGAAGGAGCAACGTCAACGTTGCCGCTCGCTTTGCCTGCGATTTTATTTCGTTATTTCGTTAAACATCCGCTTGATAGGTGTAGGAGAAATCAGCTGATTGCCCAGCAGCAGCGCAAGCAGACATCGAAGCCGTTGGGAAGTGTGGATTAGCGCTTAAATTGCTTCTGATTTTATTGCAAGTAACGGAAGGGACGCCTGGGATTGACACCGTATAGCTGCGCGCGGAGTCAACCGTAAAACCAATGGCACCGCCCCAGGGCGTTGTCATTGAATTTTCACTGACAAGGTCAACGACGCTTTGTCGGGTGACGCCGGTATAAGAAGAGGTGGGGCCTGCAATGGTGTCTGCGGCGGCCGTAATCGCGCTGATTTTACTCAGGAGGTCGTTTGCTTCGCGGAAGCTCGTGCTGGTGGTGTAGTATCTGACTGATAAAATAATGACCATTGCTGCAAGTGCTAACACTAACATTATTTCTAGCAGGGTAACACCGGTACGTTTATTGCTAAGATTATTGTGTCTCATCGCGCGTCCTTGCCCGTTTGAACTTATCATCATAATACCAATAAATGCGGTCAAAAAGCTAGTCAGAATAAGGTGAATGGATATTGGTGGATGAATTTATAAAAATTCTGTTGACAGGCGTTACATAAAAAAGAATAATCACCGTCATTCAACTTTTTTCACCTCCCCACACACAATCATCCGTCAAGTTTACATTGCGCATCATCTCGCGCAGTTCATCACGCATTCAATTATTTCTCACGACACTTGTATTTTTCCAAATGACCACTCAAAAGAGGAACATCCATGTTAGACCAAGCTTTTAATAGCGCTGGGTTTCAATATATACCCCCGGGCTTTTATATGAATGAACAGATTGCACCAACGGTAGAGGACGTTAAAAAACAGTATGACACTGAACTTGTGCGTGACGGTGATTCGTTACGTAAACGCGCCTACATGAAATTATATTGGGAGCGGGCAAGCGGTGACATTCGTCTGGCTGATTCTCAACTCTATTTTCAAACGCATGCGTCTAATCATTTAGATGGTGGTAAGCCGCGACAATTTAAGGTAATGAATAAAACTATTATCGACGTTCCGGTGATACAGCAGATCCTTAGCAAAAATATGGCACTGGTTGAACAGTATGAACCGTTGAAAACTGAAGAAACACTCACAATTGGATTGCATTTTATTCGCTATCTTGTGGATGAACGCAAAGCAAGCTGTAGTTCGCCGCCGTGGTTACATCGTGACGATGAGCCTTTGGTTTTTATTCACTTGATCTATCTTGCGGATACCGCCATCGGTGGTGATAATCTCATTGCCTCCGGCAAGGACATGCAAGTATCTCACGTGATACGCCTTGAAAATGAACTGGAAACACTGGTGCTTAATCGTAATGTGTATCATGCCGTGACGCCCTTAGGTTCAAGAAAAAACATCGCAACCAGAGATATACTCTTATTTACCGTTGAACCGGCACATACACAACTCGCGTAACTCACTGCATTATTCAAGCAATATCTGCATCTCACTTCATTAATTATCTGTATAAGGAAAAATGGATATGAAAAAAACCGTTATTTTAATCAATCTGCGCTTTTCAGATTTTTACTCACCACCGCTATTTAAACTGGTTAAAGACAAGGGCGTTCGTCTGGTTGCGATTATCGATGAGCAATTCAAAGGTCAAATTGGGCCGCATATTTTGCCTTATTTGGACCAGGTGCACGTGTTACCGTCAATTGCCAAAGATGGTTTTCTCAGTGAATTTAATATTAATCCATTACGACTTATCGTCGCAAGTGAGGCAAATCATGCAGACGATGTCAGGATTGTTTGTACGGACGAATTTAATTTATTGAACGCAGGCATTTTGCGGCGAGAATTCTCATTGATGGGTGCAACCGATATTGAATTGCTGCCATTTAGAGATAAGCTCTTAATGAAATCCCTGTTGAAAGCAAAAGGAATACGCGTCCCAAACTATAAATTACTCACATCAAGCGATAGTTATTATGACATAGGTAAAGAGTTGGGCGCCCACTTTATTGTTAAGCCAGTGGATAGTTCAGGTAGTCACGGGGTTTATGCAATCAAGACGGCAATTGATTTTACGGTTTGTAAAAATAAAACAAAGCATTATGAATGTGAATTTGAAGCAGAAGAATTTATCGATGGTAAATTATATCATGTGGATTCCTATACCGAGAATCATGAGATTAAATTTATATGCGCAAATGAATATGCTTTTCCTAATCATGATTACACCCGTGGCAAAGTATTATCTTCTTTCCCCCTCGATGAGCACGATGAACTTTCATTTAATCTCATTCAGTTCGCAAAAAAATGTTTATACGTGCTAGGTGCCAATAACGTCGTTAACCATATGGAACTTTTTGTGAAAACCAATGGCGACATTGTTTTTCTTGAAGTATCGGCAAGACCGCCGGGTGCGTATCTCAATTTAACCCATCGTATTAATCATGGCATTAATTTAGTCGATATTGATTTTGCCCTACAGTCAGGCTTGAACGTAAATTTGAATGCTGAGCGAACAAATGAAAAAGCCTTTTTCGCGATTTTCCCCTTAAAGCCTGGCAGGGTGATGGCGCTTAAGCCCCCGCATGTCAGTTCACGCTTTGATATGACATGGCACGTTGATCAAGGCGATGCCATTTCACCCGATCGATGTACGAATATTATTAATAAAGCAGCTCACGCCATCTTTTACGGAACGACACTACAGCAATTACGCGATGATTTTAATACCATCAAACATCATCAGGCAATCGAGGTGGCAAGATGAGTTATTTAGCCTTAAATAGGGGCCATTTGTCGATGCTGTTGTATATTATGATGACGGCACTTTCCAGCATGTTAATTCACGAGACAACGCAAGTTGTCTCGCCTATTGAAGCAGCCTGCTATACGTTTATCTGTTGTGTACTGTTTTATGGTTTTTTTATCTTTAGACGCAAACAGTTGTTATCAAGAATCATGCAACAGTTTTATCCGGTTTGTATGTTAAATATCACGACGGCAATATGTTGGCTGTTAACCTTTTATTCGCTTAAAGTGTTATCGCCTGAATTGTATTTATTTGTTTATTTGACGGCGATGCCCATATCAGCCGCCATTTTATATAAACACAATTTACTAAGCGCATTTTTTATGCTGATAACATTAATAGTCTTATTGGCAAGTTTTCATGCCGGGACACAATGGATTTCTGTGTTACTTGCGTTTTTAGGTGGCGTTAGTGGTACGGTTTATTCAATGTTTTCAAAATCAATCACAGCGCACTTTCAACCGGCAGAAATTTTATTTCTTCGCTTTATGCTGATCATTCTGGTGACGTTGATTGTGTGCGTTAAAACCAATGTTTGGCATCTTATGCCACTTTCATATTACGAACGTTTTTTTATGCTGGCATTTATATCTGTTATTTTACCTTTGACCTTTTTTCAACTGAGCATTCATTATTTACCGGTGACACAGGTGCTTCATTTCTTGCCCTTTGTGCCCTTGCTCTGCTACCTACTTAGTCTCGCATCCGGTTCAATTGAGCTACAGCCACTACAATTTGCGTCAGCGGCAGTCATGAGCTGGGTGATGTATTCCAATATAAAATCAGGAAGTTAGCCTGCGAAATGGCCGTATACGCAAGGGCACAGGGGTTAATTGATTGTATTTTGTACATTGAATGCGTAAAATAGCAATTAATTTACGAATTTTAACCGTTCGCCCTGAGGAGGCCGCGAAGCGGCCGTCTCGAAGGGTGAACGGTTAAAATTTAGAGGTTAAGCATCAAAACAAGAAAGCCTTCCCGCGTTTTTCAGCGGGAATGGCTGATAATTATAAACTTTAAACGAGAAGATCCTCTCTATGAAAACAAGAATCCAGATTACGCATATTGTAGCCATGGGCGATAGCCTTACCGACCTTGGCACCCTGAACAAACGTCATTTGTTAGGCGCTATTCCACTGTCGTATATCGTTGGCCTTTCCAAATCACCGAAGGGGTGTTTTACCAATGGCACTACTTATGTTGGCGATTATGCAGCAATGCTTGTGAGCCGCCTATTTGCAGAAGATTTAAAACGAAACAATCAGATTGATGATACTGCGCTTTCTGATGATGTGATTGTGAAAGGTCAAGAGCATCGTGAATTACAGAAAGCCTATTCATTAGAAAATGACAAAGTGATCAAGTATAAAGAGACTGATTTTTTCAGAATCTATGCGGAAGGTGGATTAACTGCCAGTGATTATAGCCATTCATGGACATTTAGTTTTTCCTCCATGTTTGCAAGAGAAATGGTATCTACGTTAGCGGCGAAGCGAAAAGAATTATTGCACGATGATACTAAACGCATGAGATCAATGGATGAAAAAGAAAAAACACTTATCGTTGAATGGTCAGGTGCGAATGATTTATTGATGGTTAATAGTAGACCCTCAAAGGAAATTGTTGATAATGCAATTAATGCGCGTATTGAAAATGTTAAGGAATTAATGAAGCATGGCTATCAACACTTTGTTTTAAATGCACTACCTGATTTTTCATTTTCACCACGCTATCAAGCAATGTCAACATCAGAGCAAAAAAACGCACATGATTGTTGTAGTTATTTCAATGATCAATTAAGAAAAGCATGCAAGAAACTGCAAGAGGAGTTTGCCGAGATTTCGATTGATGTGTTTGAAGCGGATGTTTATTTTAAGGACGTGTATGACCATTCAGATTCAGCAGAATATGGTTTTGATCCTGAGAAAAGGAAGCAGCCATTTATTAATTCTAAAGATTTTAATTTAAAGGACCATATCTCAAAGGGACTGGATTACATGTTCTGGGATGATATTCATCCATCCGCGCGTTTACATGAAATTCTGGCTAAGAAATTTTATGATAAATACAGTAAACAATTTGACATTGAAGTACCAAATATGAAACCAATCTCAAGCGCACAATATTTGTATGAAACCTTTGTTGCAAGCTATAAAGGTAAATGGAAGCAGGATAAAGAAGGTTATTTTGGTAATTGGCGTTATTCAAGTGTACTTGATAAATTAAAAAACAGTGGCGTCGGTTTTGTCACCGAAGACGATTATGAAGAGGATTATAAATCAGAACTTGCGATTATTTTAGATCATGCTATTAATCAGTGCGGTGCCAGATCTCGCCAAGTGCTTATTGAGCTCCACTGGATTGATGAAAATAATAAAATTAATGCCAATATC
>MGYG01000003.1 GCA_001801635.1 Gammaproteobacteria bacterium RIFCSPHIGHO2_12_FULL_43_28 | reverse complement strand
AACTTACTGACATCACTAACACTGGCATAATTGATTGCTTGCAGCAGTGTGCGTGGCAGTTCGGGTAGTTTCAATACGATTTCTAGCAGCTTATCCTCTTGATTAAATTCCTGATCGTTGAGATCATGGATTAAATGCATTATCGGTTTTTTAGTAGTTATACCTAATCTATCAATGGGCGACAATTTTGATAAACTCAAACGAATAGGGTCTTGACTAAACGCATCCTTATCTTCAAGCTGCTCATCAATTTCATTCGCAATCCGCTTTATATCCTCACCACTTGATGCACCCATCACGAACCCCACATTGAGCGATTAACCTGAATTTTGCACATGGATCTTTGCATTTTGCATCAAGCTTTGGCGATATAATTCATATTCCAACAAGCCATCACTATTTTGGACTTGTTCTGCAAAAATCGCTGCTTGCTTTTTATCAGCGATTTTACCATCCTGCACTGAAGTGAGCGCAACAATGGCATAACCATTTTGCGTCTTCGCTAAGCCATACGTTTTTGGCTTATTCACTTTTACTGGATTTGCTAATTGGAATGCCGTCTCTAAAATAGCAGGCGGAATCTTTTGAGTATAACGCCCTACCGTACCTACTTCTGTAATGGTTAATTGATATTGTACAGCTACTGTCTTTAGATCAGCGCCTGCTTGCAATTTAGCTTGCATGTCATTTGCAAATTTAACTAGCTGGTCATTCGCCACTTCTTGCTTTAGCCTGCTTTCGATGTCACTCATGACGGCATTTAATGGCAACATGGATGCCGCTTGATGCGACTTAATCCGCAACACAATGACTGAATTATTATCGAGTGTGATGACATCACTATTGTTTTGCAAATTCTTCACTTCATCACTAAAGGCTGCCGTTCTCACTGCTTGATACTGTGCAATATCGCTGCCAGGTTGATCCCTACTGAATAATTCACTTGTTTTGATGGTGAGCTTTAATGTCTCTGCTGCTGACTGCAAGGAATCAGGTTGCGCATAGGTTAAATCAGCCAATTGTTCTTTCGCTTCAGCAAATTTCTCTTCAGCGCGCTGTTTGACAACCATGCTTTTTACTTTCTCATTAACAGCCGTAAATGCTAGCGGTTTTGGCTGCTTCAGCTCTATGACCTTAACGATGACCAAACCTTTACTCGTTTTAATGGGCCCTGTGACTTGTCCTGCTTTCGTGAGCCCTGTCACCACCTCTTGCAATTCGATAGGTACTTGACTGATCAGCATCCAGTTTTTACCGCTCATATTTTGCTTATACTGATTTACGAGCTTCGTAAAATCATCGCCACGTTTGGCAGCGCTTGCAATGTCTTCTGCTGTTTTGGTGGCGCTTTCAATATCGTTTGGCGCTGCTGTTTCTGCGACCGGCACCAGAATATCCTCTAACTTCCATTGCATTGGTTCGGCAAAGGTACTCGTATTTTCACCGTAAAACTTTTTCAGTTCTTCCTCGGTTGGCTCGATTTGCTTTGCTGCATCATCAAGTGTCAACTGAATATACTCAACATTCACCTGTTCCGGTGTCATAAATTCTTTTTGATGCTGTTGATAGTAAGCGTCAATTTGTTTAGCAGAAATGGTCATTGGTTTTGCCAGGAAGTACGCTAATGGAATGGAAATATAGCTGATATTGCGCTCTTGATTGATTAGCGCCACGGTGGCATTTGTTTCTTCCGGCAGGGCGAATGAACTAAAAACAATGCCTAATTTGGGTTGATCTATCAAAAGACTTGTTTTTATAAGCGAGAGAAATTCGTTTACACTTAGCATACTTGAAGCAAGCGTTTCCTGAAAACGTTCCAGTGAAAATTGACCATCCACTTGGAACTCCGGCATGCCTTGCAAGAAAGCATCAACCTGGAGATCGGAGACATGAAAGCCTTGTGAAATAGCGGCTTCTTTTAAGACCTCAAAGTTAATGAGATTTTGTAGCGCGCGCGATTTTAATAAAGCTTCGTTATTGGCCATTGGGTTGGTCGTGCCAAAACGGGCTTCTGCTTGGCGGCGCAGGCGTTCATAAGAAGCGGATAATTGCCCTTTCGTGATGTCATTACCGTTGACAGTCGCAACAGCACTATCGTTACTAGCGCCACCAACAAAATAACTATGAACACCCCACAGGGCGAATGAAATGATGATGAGAGAAATTATAATCCCTGCTATCCATCCCTGTGTATGCTCGCGAATGGTTTGAAGCATTTCTCACTCTCTATGCTAATATGAAAAAGACCCGGCTAGATTATCCAGGCGGTCTTTCAACATGTTAAGTAATGATTTAACCCAGACTTGATTCCTACTCATGCTGCACCCTTGCCAGACATGATGAGATCCTTAAATTAAACGGAGTGGACGGGACTCGAACCCGCGACCCCCGGCGTGACAGGCCGGTATTCTAACCAACTGAACTACCACTCCTCTATAGATGCCTTGTCATTTTAACCACTTAGACACCGACAAGCTCTCTTAAATTCTACCGCACTTTTTACCATCTTTCCTGGTAAGAAGGAAGGAGATTTTTTTACTTCAATCATTGGGTGCTGAGGGCTTCGAACCCCCGACATCCGCCTTGTAAGGGCGACGCTCTACCAACTGAGCTAAGCACCCGAATCTGTTACTCAGGCTTCCTCTTTAACCGCATCTTTGAGGCCTTTGCCTGGTTTGAAGCCAACCACCTTGGCTGCTTGAATTTTGATCTTTTCACCCGTTGAAGGATTGCGCCCTTCACGTGCAGCTCGTAGTTTTACTGTAAACGTTCCAAAATTCACAATAACGACTGGATCGCCTTTTTGTAATGAATCAGTGACGCCATCGAGCATTGCATCTAGGGCTCTTGCAGCAGCTGCCTTTGTTAATTCAGCCTTTTCAGCTATAAGATCAACTAATTCTGTTCTGTTCATAAGCTATGCTCTCTATCCATAGGTTATTAATATAATCGTCATTTCACCGTTGAAGCCCGCACACATTCCTTGTAAATCACGCGCTCACAACGAAGTGTGATTTATACCAATAGCACCAAACTTATGTCAAGCAAGATAACAAAAAGATTTCTAACATTTTTTCTAAAACGACAAACCACATCATTTTGACGCTTTATCGTTCAGAAAATGGGGGTTCTCATGATGATGCCCTATCATCCCGCGAGGCATAGTGGCGTCTAAAACATTCAAATTTGTTTGTCATACCAACGAACGCGAGAGTGTTTATGGAACTGTGTCATGCCAGCGTGCTTTTAGCTGACATCCAGAATGAACCTGAGAAAAGCCTGGATGCCAGCTAAAAGCACGCTGGCATGACACAATTTGATGAATGTTCTCAACGCTTGCATGACATTTAAGAGCTATAGACATTAACGCAAGCGCTAATGCTGTCACTCACTAATGCGGCAACCGGTCTGCCTTGTCTGCCTTGCGAATTTTTACTTTTTTCGCCACACCGCTCACCACAGATGTTTTCGCTTTCTTACTTTTGCGTGTCACCCGATGCACATAACCCCTTAACGACTCAGTCAACACTTCGTCAATCCAGCGTACTGGTTTGATGTTCAAGTCTTGCTTGATGTTGTCAGGTATTTCTTTAAGATCTTTTATATTATCAACCGGGATAATGACGTTCTTAATGTTACTTCTGTGTGCGGCTAATAATTTCTCTTTCAATCCGCCTATTGGTAACACTTCGCCGCGCAAGGTAATCTCGCCCGTCATCGCACAATCAGCGCGCACTGGTAATTGTGTAATCACAGACACAAGCGCTGTGCACATGCTAATACCTGCGCTAGGGCCATCTTTAGGCGTTGCGCCTTCGGGTACGTGGATATGAATGTCGTGCTTCTCAAAGAAGTTTTTTGGCACACCCAGTACATCCGAACGAGCGCGAACCACTGAAAGCGCCGCCTGGATCGATTCTTGCATCACTTCACCCAGCTGGCCCGTGTAAATCGTTTTTCCTTTACCAGGAAGAACAATTGCCTCGATAGTCAGTAACTCACCGCCCACTTCTGTCCAGGCAAGCCCTTTCACCTGGCCAATCTGGTCTTGTTGCTCAGCCATATCAAAACGATAACGTCTAACCCCTAAATAATCTTCCAGCGATTCAGGTGTCACGCGCGTTTGCTTCGTTTTTTTCTGTGAAAGTACCGCCTTCACCACTTTACGGCAAATTTTTGAAATTTCACGCTCTAAATTTCTAACGCCCGCCTCACGTGTATAATAACGAATGATATGTTGTACCGTCGCCTTTGGGATATCGATTTCAGCTGGTTTTAATCCCGCCAACTCAATTTGCTTTGTTATTAAGTGACGGAGTGCGATATTAATTTTTTCATCTTCGGTGTAACCCGGAATACGAATCACTTCCATACGATCGCGCAATGCTGGCGGAATATCCAACGTATTCGCCGTCGCGACAAACATTACATTTGACAAATCATAGTCTACCTCAAGGTAGTGATCATTGAATGCATGGTTTTGCTCGGGATCCAATACCTCTAATAGCGCTGAAGCAGGGTCACCGCGAAAATCCATGGACATTTTGTCAATTTCATCTAATAAAAAGAGTGGATTATTAACGCCTGCTTTTGCCAGTTTTTGTAAAATTTTACCCGGCATGGCACCAATATAAGTGCGGCGATGACCGCGAATTTCAGCTTCATCGCGTACGCCACCTAAAGACATACGAATAAATTTTCGACCCGTTGCATTCGCAATCGACTGGCCCAACGAGGTTTTACCAACGCCCGGTGGTCCAACGAGGCAAAGAATAGGGCCGCGAATTTTTTTCACGCGTTTTTGGACGGCTAGATATTCAACGATGCGTTCTTTAACTTCCTTCAATCCATAATGTTCGGTTTCAAGTGTCTTCTCAGCCGTAGGCAAATCCATTTTGGCAGCACTGCGTTTGCTCCATGGTACCGATACCATGACATCAAGATAATTGCGTGATACCGTTGCTTCAGCAGATTGCACCGGCATGGATTTTAGCTTCGCAAGTTCCGCATCACATTTCTCACGTGCCTCTTTAGGCATGCCAGCTTCTTCGATTTTTTTCGCTAATGCTTCTAATTCATTGGGAACATTTTCGATTTCATTTAATTCTTTTTGAATCGCTTTGATTTGTTCATTGAGATAATATTCGCGCTGCGTTTTTTCCATTTGACGCTTAACACGCCCGCGAATTTTCTTTTCCACTTGTAACAAATCAATTTCGTTTTCCATAAACGCCATTAATTTTTCAAGGCGTTTAGGAAGGTTCGCCATTTCAAGTAATTTTTGTTTTTCTTCAAGCTTGATATTAAGATGCGCCGCCACCGTATCACCTAAACGGCCACCATCATCGATAGCAAGAATAGATGCCATGATTTCAGCCGGGATTTTACGATTTAATTTAACATACTGTTCGAATTGCGATTTTAATGAGCGTTGATAAATTTCAACTTCACGATCATTCGTGTGCTCGTCCTGTAACAATTCAACTTCAGCGAGAAAATATTCTGTATTATCGATAAAGTGTGTGATGGTGCCACGCTTGACACCTTCAACTAAAACTTTAACGGTACCATCTGGTAATTTCAGTAATTGCAAAACCGTTGCCAGTGTGCCAGTTCTAAAAACACCCTCTTCATTAGGCTGGTCATCGGTTGCGTTCTTTTGCGTCACCAATAAGATTTGCTTATCAGCCGCCATCGCGACTTCAAGTGCTTTGATTGACCGATCACGGCCAACGAAAAGCGGTACCACCATGTAGGGGTAAACGACTACGTCCCGCAATGGTAAAACCGGTATGCTTAACTTATTTGTATCAGTTGGAATGGACGCCATTGCTAAATCCCCCGTGGCTATTCATCAAGTATCAATAACGCTTACTCAGCAGCAGATTGATGGTCTTGTTGTTCGTAAATGATAATCGGCTTTATTTCACCGTGAATCACGGCTTCATCGATGACCACTTTCGCAACATGGCTTAGTGAAGGAAGCTCGTACATAATATCCAGCAATGCTTTTTCCAGGATAGAACGCAGACCACGAGCGCCTGTTTTCTTTTCCACGCAACGTTCAGCAATGGATTGTAAGGCATCATCACGAAACTCTAATTCGACACCTTCCATTTCAAACAATTTACGATATTGTTTGACTAATGCATTCTTTGGTTCAGTCAAGATACTGATTAATGCGCCCTTATCCAATTCTTCAAGCGTTGTCACGACCGGCAAGCGGCCAATTAATTCAGGAATCAAACCAAACTTGATTAAATCGCCAGGCTCTGCTTCGTGCAGCAATGCAGTAATGCTTTTAGCATCACTTTTACCGTGAATTTGCGCAACAAAACCAATACCTGATTTTTCAGAACGCTCACGGATTACTTTTTCCAGTCCCGCAAACGCACCGCCGCATATAAATAAAATATTACGTGTATCCACTTGGATAAATTCTTGTTGTGGATGTTTCCTACCGCCTTGAGGCGGCACAGAGGCAATCGTTCCTTCAATCAGTTTCAGCAAGGCTTGCTGTACGCCTTCGCCTGACACATCGCGTGTAATGGAAGGGTTCTCGGATTTTCGTGAAATTTTATCGATTTCATCGATGTACACGATACCCATTTGCGCTTTACTGACATCGTAATCACATCGTTGTAATAATTTTTGAATAATGCTTTCAACATCCTCACCAACATAACCTGCTTCGGTGAGCGTTGTCGCATCAGCAATGACAAAAGGAACATTTAATAAGCGCGCCAAGGTTTCAGCAAGCAGTGTTTTACCACTACCTGTTGGGCCGATTAATAAAATATTACTTTTATTTAATTCAATATCGTCTTTCGTTGTATGCGTTTTTAAACGTTTATAATGATTGTATACGGCAACGGACAATGCTTTTTTTGCTTGTGTTTGCCCGATGACATATTCATCCAGCGTTTTACAAATTTGCGTTGGTGTCGGCAAACTATTCATGATGCCCGCGGGCATTGCATTTTTATCTTCGTGTATTTCTTCATTGATAATATCATTACAAAGCGAAACGCATTCATCACACACATAGACAGATGGACCTGCAATGAGTTTACGGACTTCGTGCTGGCTTTTGCCGCAGAAGGAGCAGTGGAATACCTTATCTCTTCCGCTATTGCCTCGCTGGTCATTACTCATAAGATCAAGCCTCATTTTTAAAAATAGTTTGTCTTAAGATGGGGGCGATTTAATGAAATTCAATCCACCAAAATCACCCTCCCACTCTTTAATTTTACTTTTTATTACTCCGATAATCGAGGATCTTATCAACGACGCCATAATTTAGCGCTTTTTCTGAATTCATGAAGTAATCTCTATCAGTGTCTTTAGCGATCGTTTCCTCTGGTTGGCCCGTATGTTTTGCTAGAATTTCATTGAGCAACTTACGGATTTTTAAGGTTTCTTCCGCATGAATGGCGATATCTGAGGCTTGACCTTGCACACCACCAAGTGGTTGATGGATCATCACGCGTGCATTCGGCAAACAAATGCGCTTGCCCTTGGCACCGCTTGCAAGCAGAAATGCGCCCATGCTCGCCGCCTGCCCCACACACATCGTGCTGACATCTGGCTTAATAAACTGCATGGTGTCGTAAATCGCAAGCCCCGCAGTCACCACCCCACCGGGTGAATTGATGTAGATAGAAATATCCTTATCCGGATTTTCTGATTCAAGAAACAGCAATTGGGCGATAATCAGATTGGCCACATGGTCATCAATAGGTCCACCCAAGAAAATAACCCTGTCTTTTAACAATCTTGAATAGATATCAAAGGCCCGTTCACCTCTTGAGGTTTGCTCTACCACCATGGGCACGAGTTGACTCGTCAGCATTCGATGCGCATTATCAGTCATATGATTTCCTTCTCTCTTTCTATTATATACAAATCTGCCTAAAGTCTAATATTTTTCAATTCGGCATAGCTCATGTTTTTCTCAGCAACCTTCAAGCCTTCCATTAATTTAGCAAGAACCTGATCTTCCATCACTTGAGATTCAATGCCAGCCAGTCTTTCGCCTGAAGAAAGCCATTCGACTACTTCCTGTGGTTTCTCATATAGAGAAGCGATTTCCTGAATACGCCGTTTGACGCGCTCTTTGTCTGCGTTCAAATCCGCTTGTTTTGCATAACTATCAAGCAGTAAACTCAAAGCAACCCGTTTTTTCGCCAGTTCATTAAATGAAGTAAGCTCATCAGGTGAGTGGCTATCATGGTGATGCGCTTGTTGCGGCGGATACATTTCATCGTGAATATGTTTTGCTTCACGTTGTACCAGGGATTTTGGTACTTCGAGTGGATTTTGTTCCAAGAGTTTCGTGAAGATTTGTTCTTTCAACTTTTCTTGTATCAAACGATCGCGATCTTGCTCAAGTGATTGTTTGATTTGCGTTTTTAAGTCTTCCATTTGACCGCTTTTCACCGCTAATCGCTTGATGAACGCTTCATCCAACCGCGGCATGTCAGCTTCAAATACCTGTTTTACCGTCACCACAAATTCAATCGGCTTGCCGGCTTTTTCTTCTACGGAAAAGTCCTTGGGGAAAGAAAGCGTCAACGTGGGCCGATCGCCTGCTTTTGCACCAATCAGGCCTGTTTCAAAGCCCGGTAACATGGTGTGACTACCAAGTTCAATTGGGAAACCTTCCACTTTATTGTCGATATCTGATTTGCCGTCAAAAATAGCGTAGTAATCAATGACTACGCGATCATTTTCTTGAGCGGCGCGATCGACTTTTTGCCATTTTGTATATTGTTTGCGTAATTGTTCGATAACACGATTAATATCTTCGTCTGTTACTGTAACTACTGGCTTCTCAATCTCGACTGCCCTGCATGCGATATTGCTAATGTCAGGAAGCACTTCGATGGTTGCGATAAATTCTAATGGTTGACCAGCCATGATGGATTTTGGCTCGACTTGCGGCGCACTAATGGGTCTTAATTTATGCTCAGTAATGGCTTCATGCAGTGTTTCCTGAATAATTTCACTCAATGCATCCTTGCGTGCTTCATCACCAAATTGTTGCTGAATGACGCTCTGCGGCGCTTTGCCTGGACGAAATCCCTTTACCTTGGCTTTGCGTGCCAATTCCTTGATTCGGTTTGTATAAGCGGTTTCAAAACGCTCTGCTGGTACGGTGATCGTCAAACGATGCTCAACATTACTCACTTTTTCAATGGATACTTGCATGATATAACCTCAATTGGTAATTTGTTCTGAACGCCCAATAGAAAACCAGGAAAAGGCATCCCTTCCTGAATAAACAGCAATGAAAACAAGGGCGTTTATAGTCAGATTTTTCATTATGCGAAAGGAGAGACTCGAACTCTCACGGGTTACCCCACTGGAACCTAAATCCAGCGCGTCTACCAGTTCCGCCACTTTCGCTAGAAACATGCATTTTTACTGGAGTTTGTCATTACAATCAAGCAGATTCTCTTTCATTTCGCAAATAGTCGCTCTATAAGTAGGGCAAACCCACTCACCGCAGTATCGCAAAACTGCTTTCCAAACTCTGTTATTTAATTTAGAGTTTGGCACTTTCAACCAACGTAAAAGCGAGAGAGGCTTCATATGTGGGATAAGAAAACCATCTTAGGTGCAGCAGCCACTGCATTGACCTTTGGTATTGGTGTCATTGTTAGTGTTTTCACGGGCAAATGGGCGGGTGAACAGTGTGAAGATAGCACAGCCGCAGCACTGCCTACTTCCATTATCAACGATCCCTTTGAGACAACTGCAAATGTGGGTGGCTATGTGGTCAACGTTAAATTTCCCAGTACCGAAATTCCAATTAATCAAACAACCTTAGAAGGCATCATCCGAACCGCAGGTAATGCTTGCGAATATGATGTCACGACTAAACTTGCTTTGCTAACGCTGATTGCAACTGTATTTGGCGGCTTACTCACCTATCAATATTATCAAAATAATCAATTAAAGCTCGCGATCAAAAAGCAAAATCGGCAAAGCACCGCACGAGATGAAGAAACGCTTGGCCTTGATGAGGATGATGACCATATTTCTCTCCACACACCGAAACACCGAAGCGAAAGTTGCGAGGACCCTAAGCGGCTGCTTGCTGTTTGACACTTGCTACTTTCATCACTTCTTTTGCTGCTCGTATACCTGAAAGATAAGCGCCGTGCACAGTAGCGGGATCCTGAGTTGAAGTCGCCTCCCCCGCAAAAAACAAGCGATTTGCAACGGGTTGCGCGAGCAATTGATAATTTTTCATGCTCGCACCCACTGGTAAATAAGAATAAGATCCTTTACTAAATGGATCATCATTCCATCGGGTAATCACGTAAGAAGACGGTTCAGGTATCGCATCACCGTATATTTTTTTAAGCATCGCCATCACATGATGCACAATATCTTTATCAAGCCATTGCTCCACATTTTCAGCAAGTGATCCACTCGTAAAGACTAATAAGGCTGGCACACCAGTGACTTTATAATAATTCATGATATCCCACATGCCATCAGTCTGGTTTTTAGCTGGCATATAACCTATCCATTCACTGTCTTTATCCCAAAATGGTTTATCAAACAAAAGATAGATTTTATCATAAACGCCCATACGCAATTGTTTGATCGCATGTTGTTTTGCGTCTGGTAACGCTGGTGTAAAACGAATAGCGCCTGATTGCAACACACCGACTGGCACCGTCACTATGACGTAATCTGCTTGATAATGTTCATTCTCCGTATAAATATCTATTGTTTTACCGCGATAATCAATTTCAGTCACCTTTTGGTTTAATTCCATCGGCACATTTTTAACAAGCGGCGGCAGAATTTGATTATAACCACCGGGAAACAACACATTAGGACCTGAGACTGGCGAAGCCAAATAAGCTATACCTGATTGCGCTGAGAGCAATGGCATATCGGCTGCATATTCGTAAAGATAAACGTTATTAATCATATAACGCAGCAATTCGCTTTTCGCTTGCGGCAGGGCAATTTGTTTAGCAAAAACAGCATACGCATCCGCCATGGACATACTGGCAAAAACGTTTGGATGTGATAAAACATAGTCATCAAACTGCTGAACAATAAGCGAAAGGCTACTTACTGATGTGGCGGGAACACGCTTGCCATCTGCATCATAAAGAGTAAACGATTTAAATTTAGCGGAGAGAATATTATCGTTATAAGCTGTTGGTACTGTTTCAAGTTTAAGACGCGACACCATCTCTGCAATAGGATTTTGATTAATGCAATGAATCCAAGTGGCGCCTAAATCTAAACCGACCCCCCAAGGATAAACAGTATACAATCGACCGCCAATACGATTACGTCCTTCTAGCACAAGAAACGGAATATTGTTTTCTTTCATGATCTTCGCCGCACTTAATCCAGAAATGCCAGCACCAATGATAATCACCTTATATTTTTTAGGGGAAACAGACTGGCTCGCGAGCGATGACGATACGGTCACAAAAAATACGATGAATAAAGATAAAAAGCCGACAATGTGGCGAAACAACTTGTTGTTCATTTCAATAATCCAGTGAAAAAAATTAAGCGATGAATCCGTTGAACTTATATACAAATTCAGGCGCTGATTCAACCAGCAAAGCAAAAAGATTTACGCCCTCACAAAAGATTCAACCTGCTGCAAAAAACGCTTGATATCCTCTGGAAATAAATGTCCTATTGTGCCAATACGGAATGAATTCCGGTTTGTCACCTTACCTGGGTAAATAACAAAGCCCCGCGCTTTAAGATGCTGATAAAAATCTGCAAATTTAAAATCTTTATCGGTACCAGGAATGGTTGCCGGTTCGAGATAAGTCGTAATAATAGGTGATTGCAACGCCTTTGAAACATAGGATTCAAATTGCAGCGCTTTCATGCCTTCCGCTAGCAAAGCCTGATTTTGATGATAACGCTTCGTTCGTGCAGCAACACCGCCTTCAGCGTCAAGCTCAAGTAATGCTTGATGAAATGCAAGCACAGCGTGCGTTGGTGATGTGTAACGCCATTTACCCGCATTCGCTTCCATTTCATGCCATTGATCATATAAATCAAGTGAAAGTGATTTCGCATTATCTTTACAGAGTTTTTGTAATACATCTTTCTTGCAAATAATAAATGAAAAACCTGGCACACCTTGAATGCACTTATTCGCAGAACTCACTAAAAAATCAATATTAAGTGCCGCCATATCAATCGGAATACCACCGAAACTACTCATGGCATCAACGATAAAATATTTATTACAGTTTTTAGCAAGCTTAGCGACAGGTTCCAAATCATTTAATAAACCCGTCGTCGTTTCACAATGCACCATCGCAATATGGGTAATGGATGGATGCTGTTTTAATAATGCTTCTAATGCATCAACGTCATAGGATTTATCTTCCGCTACTTCATAAGTAAGATGCGGCAATTCCAAAATTTTCGCCATCTCACCCATGCGTTTACCATAAACACCGTTTTGCAGAATAAGCACTTGATGTTTTTTTCTATCAATAGATGATCCAAGTACGGACTCAACGCCAAAGGTACCACTACCTTGCATTAACACGGTGGTATACGTTGCCGCATCACAACCAGCAACTTGCAATAGTTTATTCCGAATACTTGTCACCATTGATTTATAATCTTGGTCCCATGTACAAGAGTCATACCACATCGCAGAACGTACGGTATCGCTAGTCGAGAGCGGTCCTGGTGTTAATAATAAATAAGGTACTTTTTTTTCTTTAGATAACATAATCATCATCCTGCCATTCGTTGATTAATTACACTGATTAAAGCTGGTAGTTCATGCATTGTATCGATGACATAATCAGCACCTGCAGCAAACATCTCATAGCGCGCTGCTTTTGCTTTTTTATTTAATTCGCTTTTATCAATACTAATTACTTCAGCTTCACCAAGACCCAAAAGACTACTTCCCATCACAACACCAACTGACCAACATCCGGCATGACATCCTTCCTGGATATCAATAAGCGTATCACCGACTTTAAGAACGGTATTGACATCTAAAATCTCAAGTGCCGCCATATTTTGCTGAATCATGTAAGGATAAGGTCTGCCGCGCCACACTTCATCTGAGGAAATCATATGATCAGGTGCATAACCTTGTTCTTTTGCACTTCTAGCCACAATATCTAACATGGCGCGAGTATAGCCAGAAGTTGAACCTATTTTGATATTTTGTTGGCGTAGATAGACCTGCACCGGTAAGATGCCATCAATCAACGTGGTATGCTGATGCAATATGGAAAATATACTTTCTTCAAAGCGATGGTAAATCTTTTCAATATCTTGCAGATGATGCGCTCTGCCATGAATTTTTTGAAATTGATTACGTATCGTATCCATCGCAAGCACCGCTTTAATATGATCGATTTTCAGCATACCCATTGGCTTTCTAATCTCATCCAGACTGACCGTCACATCATGTTGTGAGAATGCCGCTTGCATAGCATAAATAGGCGCCACACAGCCGTAATCAACCGTCGTCCCTGCCCAATCAAATATCACTGCTTCAATTTGTTTCATAACTCACTTCTCCTTGCATAGTCGAGACGTCATCTGTCGCTGCTCTTGCTAACTGTATCGTAAAAAGATAGGCCGCGAATAATAATCCAGAAAGTAAAAAGATAACAGTCTCATGGCCAAAACTATCTTGCATTTTTGGCAGCAATAAGACACCTAAAAACGAACCAAATTTTGCGAGTCCCGCAATCATGCCATGACCAGATGCTCTTATTTCAACCGGATAGGACGTTGCAGAAAGCAGATAAGTCGTGACATCAGGACCTATGTTGATTGAAAAATTAAATAGGATGAAAAGTAAAATCACCACAAAGAGATGATTCGAGCCCGTGTAAAAAAAACATGCCAACAAAAATAAACTCAAGCTCGCAAATAAAAAGCCGTATTTTTGTAATTTATATAAATCAATTCGTTCAATGACAAAGATAGATGCCAATGCGCCTAACATAAAAAAGATATTAATAATAAACGAACTCCATATGGTTTTCTGACTCAATAGCGCATTGGTACTCACTGTATTTGGCAATGCGTGGACTTCAATAATATTTAGTAAATAATGCACAAAGAAATTAATGCCATAATAGGCTACATCCATCAAAAACCACGCGCCAGTTAAACAAATAGTGATATAGCGATAAGTAGGATTAAATAAAATGCCAAACTGCTTCAGTGGATTAAATGCTGTTTTGCTTTTTATCGCCGATTGAAACCACACTTCACTCTCGGGCAATTGACGTGATAATGAATAAGCCATTGCCGCCGGAATAATTTGCACACTCGCCAATAAGCGCCAAATGATATGCTCGTTAAAAAAATAAGTCAGTAATAATCCTAAAAGACATGCGGTAGGCGCCGCTAAACAATTGATAAACATTAGGCGTGCGGTCTGTCGTGCTAACGCGGTTTGCGTTGTCATCTCAATTAAATACGCCGCACAAAGCGGGTATAAGGTTCCTGCTAAAAAACCATTGATGGCGCGTGTCGCACAAAGTGAATAATAATCAAACGCAAAACCACCTAGCATGCCGGCAAATATAAGTAATAAAAAATTCCATACTAATAAACGATGTCTGCCAAATATATCAGCAAGCCAACCGGCAAGTACGGCACCTACCATGGCACCTAAGGGGATGGTTGCTTGTGCAATACCAATCTGCCAACTGCTGAGATGAAAATCAGCCGCATAGTAAGATTCAATAAAGGAAGAACTATAAAAGAGATAACCTGCTAAAAATAAACCCAAGGAGCACAAAAAGCTTATCGATTGAGGTGTGGAACGTCTCTGCTCTATCATGAATCAGCATCCTTTATATTCGCTTGGCTAAAAGCTAACGCCCGGATTATACGCGGGTACAAATTAATATTAAATGTATAATTGATTGATCTTTTACTTACATCAATCTATATTGTGCATTGTTTCTAATTTCATGAATTTCACAAGGAGAGTAACATGCAATCACGACCACAAGATAATGCACCTTCATTAGGGACGACAGCACTTGAATTTCTTAAAGAATTAGCTCAACAATCAGCGCCCAATTATGACGCATCAAGTGCCGCAGCAGGTCTATTCTACTTAGCTGCACTCACATCTAAACTTGAAGGTGCTGAATGGACAAGCTTGCTGCTATTAGCAGGCGGCACTGGTTTTACTGGACTCGCTGCAAACCAATATGGGCTTGGCAATACCTACAATAAACTATCAAGCTGCTACTCGACTATGTTTGGTAAAATCACAGGTCCGGCACCCAAACAAGATGAGCCACAAATTGATAACACACAAATCCCAAAGAAAACTAATTAATATTTCTGACGTGCAAATGAAGGAGGCAGTATCATATACAATTACTCCAAGTACTTTCGTATAAGGTGCTGCCCCGTCTTTTCAATGACTGTCTGTGTTGCAGTGCCAGCAATTAAAGAACTGGCGGCTTCAACCGCACCACTCTGATGTGCATTATAAGCAAACAAACTATAACGAGATAAACTAGCAAGTGCACTCAAGCCCTGACTTGCGCGCGGCCAATTAGAGCGTGAAAAATAATCGCTTGCATAATTTAACGCGTCTGATAGCAAACCTGTCGCGACACTTAATATAAATAATTGACCCGTATCAATTGCGGCCGCATACGTGGATGAAAGCATGCGTGTAAAATCATCCTCGTGTTCGAGTTGCTGGTAATATTGGCTGAAGTTAAAGGTAAATAATGCGCCATAGTAAGCTAAATGCGGTAAGATTTTTGCATACTTGTTAGTGAAGCCAAGCGTTTTAAATGAAACCGCGATAAGATTGGTCGTACCTCTTAATGCACCGTAAGCAGCGCCACTTTTAGCTGAAACATAAACACGATCAAAAAGCGTTTGTGGTAAGGCATCGCAAATCTCAGTGATTGATTTCGTCTCTATCGAATGAAGATCAATTATACCTGATGCAGCGATGATATTCGTTCTACTGCCATCACTTGATACACATAATAGGGGTTGATTATAGAAGGTTACAGATCCCAGTTCCTTTTCACCTTGATAAATACGATATGTAAAATGTGGCTTTTTTGTTTTGGAGTCAAATGTTACTTCATCATCCCATCTTCCAACATAATGTTGATTAAGCTTAGATTCCTCAAATTTAATATTGAAAGAGGAGCTGAGCGTCAACTTAGCTTCCTTGTGTGATATTTTCTCACTTTCGTCAATTGATTTTTCAATTTCTTGTTTTTTAGTTTTTTCTAAAACATCAGGTAACGCTAATTGTAACGGTGGATGCTTACGCAGAGTTGGCGACCTTCCTAGCTGCGCCTCAAGAAAACGATTGAGATTATCAATATGTAAAAAAAGTGCTTGCATTGCGCCGCCCACTTCTGTCGCAGCCTCGCCTGACTCATATCGCATCACCAGCTTATTCATCATCATCTGCAGCTGATTCATGCTGTTGATAGCTTCATTACTATAAAAATCAAGCTGTTTTGTTGCCGTGCCTTCAGCAATAAAACCAGTTTCTAAACGTCGCAAGTTATCTTGAAAGTGTTTATAACGCTTATTAAAATCCACGTTAGATTTTAGGATATTTTCAAATCCATGACTAGACGCATCATAAATATTTTTTATTAATTGATTTGCTGATTTAATCAATTCAATATAATTTTCAGTTAAATAGGTTACTTGATCACGATAATTGATGGCAAACACATACGTACCCAGATTAGTTTGCACAGTTTTAAATTCTTCTAAAGTTTTTATGACATCCATTAATGATGCATATCTCGTCATTGCTAAAAAGTAATTTTGCTTATCTTGCGATGTAGCAAAATCGACAAACTTGACGCCGCCTAATAAATCTTCACGCAAGCTAACTTTATATTTATCTTCATTATTATCTAATGGTATCAGTGAATAAAAGCGATTAACATTTGTTTGTGATGATAAAGAAACGTCTGTACGTTGCTGCTTATTCACTTGCGAAAATACCTGACAAACCGGCGAAGCATCGCAATCCGTTTTTCCATCCGTAAAACGCGTAAAATAATTATCTGATGCAGGGTAATTATTAAGTAAAAAATGTAGATAAGTGCCAATTATATTTTCTAAATCTTTAGCATTATTAATAATGCTACTAAGCAAAACGGGTAATTGTTGACGATCCAAACAAGATGCAATCGTGACAGTACCCTCATCTAGGTAATGTAAAAGCTCTGTCAAATGAAAGCGATCGGGACCTATGCCTTGACCCGTATGAATCACATATTTAATAAAACTTTCATAACTTGCCAATTTTTGGAATGCTTCTTCATTGCATTTCGTATTGACTAAGTCGTTATACGACCAATCCATTAATGCGAGAAATACTTGCATGATGGGATCATTCATCACATGCATGTTTTGATTCTTTGTTCTATCACCAAGCCAATTCCCAATTTGACGCGCCATATTATTAGCGAGCGACCACAGCGGATAATACTGCGCATCTTCAGCACGTCGATTTGGCAGCGTGAAGGAACCCAAATCAGTTTGAAATCGCGTGGCATCATATTGGGGTGATTGGCACATCCACCAACCATACCAGCTTGTTTCACTATTTAATTTAAAATAATTTTCAATGTTATCTGCACCAGGCAAAATATGAATTTTATCAGCTAATATTTTTATTAATTTAATTTCATCATTTGTATAGCAATGCTGATCAAATGCAACATAACGATTTGACTGAATAGGATAAGTAGTAACGTATTGTAAATGTGAAGGTAAGAGCGGCAGCTCGTTGACAAGCGAACCTACCGATGTCGAACCTGCACTCCTTGAATCAGGAAGAATAAGCGGAGCAGGGTCAGATGCACCCCGCTCTTCTTTGTGTTGAGACAACATTGATATGTTCCTTCATTTTAATGACAACATCTAATCCATGATTGTTGTTTTAAGTTACTATCATTTTTGTCGATTACTAGGTGGATCCTCGTGACTAGTTACATTTTTATTCACATTTTTAGGCAATGCTTTAGTACTCCTCCTAACTAAATTCGTTTTTTCTGTTGAATTTTGGCTTATCAATTCGTCAGATTTTTGAATAGTTACACTCGTTAAATCTATATTTGACTTTGGTTGCTCATTAGGAACCATTGCTAATAGTTTTTTACAACTGCTTAACGGACTGGTATCTACCATATTTTTTGCAAAATGATCAAATGAATCGCCACTTGAATTTTTAGTTGGCTTGTTCATGTAATTATTATAATAAAACTTATAATAATCTTTTGATGAAGATAAGGTTTTAAAGTTGGCTTCGATTTGTTTTAGTCCAGCTTGCTTTAATTTAATAGATTCATTATCAACATTATGGCGCTGATCGTCCTCAATTGACTTGATTGACTGTTGTATGTCAAAAGAAAGTTTGCCAAGCTCTAATTTAACACTTTCACTATCCAGTCGGGAAAGGATATAGCTCATGGTCGCATGTATCACGTTTGGTAATAATTCAGGTTCTGTTACACCAAACATGGTTAATAAGCGTTTATTCAGCGGTAATTTTCCTTTTTCTTCATCTTCTAGCTTTGAACAGAGATATGCAACATTGACCCAGTCTTCAAACGATTTACAGTTATTTATTTCTGCAAGTATTTTTTTACAAACTTCAATTTTACCTTTTGATGTCGTATCACTTGTTAATAGCGCATCATCTTTTCCAATGTTCCATTTGTGAAGACGCTGGCCAATATAATCCTCAATAAATATACTCACGTAATCTGGATCTGGTAATCTATCTATACTATCCGTTGATTTACGGCTTACTGACATAATAATCTCCTTGTAAACTATCTATCCGTTATACCTTGGCTTATCATTTTTTTCTGTTTCACGTTTAAACTGCTCATCATGACCATGCTTAGGAGCAAATAGCACTGGCTTTGATGGTAATTTATTTTCAGATTTTTTTTGCTGGTTATTTACCTTCTCGAGTACATCCTTCAGTAACTTACTTATTGCTTTCTTATCCCCTTCTTTCATTTCATTATTATCTTTACGAGCTAGCGTGACAAATGGCTCATGTCCTTGCAATAAATCAACGTCTATAATTTTATATTTGTCTGATTTCAATACCTTGTTTAAACGAGGAATAACCTCATTCTTTAAATGCTTTTTCAGCTCAAACTCACCTTGATAAAATGCGCCCATCTCCACGCCTTTATGATCCTTTGGCTGATCTTTACTGCCATAATAAATATAAGCGCAAGCTAGTTTGGGTTGATAGACGTGAATACATAAATCATGTAAAACTAAATCCTTGTTAGACATACTTCTACCCTCTCTGTCAATAAATACCAATCTGTCTTAATCGTTCACTCAAATATTCACCCGCGGTAAAGTTTTTCGCTAGCCGCACTTCTTCTCTTGGATGAAGAAATAATGGCATCGAAAATCGTGATCGATTTTCAGTTTCAGTCAAAGGATTCACCACACGATGTTTTGTCGAGCGAAAATAATTGTTCGTGCACATCTGCAACATATCGCCGACATTCACGACAATATTACCTGGATCACATGCAACCGCATGCCACTGCCCGCTTCTATCTAAAACTTCCAAACCAGGCGCAGTTGCCGCGGGTAATAAGGTAATGAGGTTAATATCTTCGTGCGCAGCGGCTCTCACGGCATGCGCTTCAAACCCATCTCTCATCGGTGGGTAGTGTAAAATTCTGAGCAACGTATTTCGACTTCCATGTATCATTTGTTTGAGTGGAACGGTTAATGTCGCTGCAACTTCTAGCGGTAAGCCACTTTCTATCCATTGCAATAATTGTCCCGCTAATTGATTCAATACCTCAAACATCATGGTGGTTATTTCTGTCAAATTAGAAGGGTGTTCGCCCCAGGGATAAAAATGATAAAATTCTTTTAAATCGCTTATATTATTGTCTTTTGCATTTTCAGTTCGAAATGGAAAGTAACCATTTTGCGAACTTTTTTTATGTTGGTATTGATGCTTATATTCCGAATTAAAAAACAGTTCCCATTGCGTATAAACAAGTTTAATTAAGCCTGGCGAAACAGGATGTGAGGTCAATACAGCGAACCCCGTTTCTCTTAAGGATTGACAAAATAATTGGGGCGCATTCTGATCGGAATAATTTACTGTTAACACGTGCATACTTTGCTCCCTATACGCTAGTTTCCAGTCTCGATACACAATCCATCGCAAATCATTTGACATCCTAGCGTTGCCACAAGGAGAACGCAAGCGAAAGAAATCGCTTGCGTAGAACTGGATTTAATTTGATTAACAAG
>MGYG01000002.1 GCA_001801635.1 Gammaproteobacteria bacterium RIFCSPHIGHO2_12_FULL_43_28 | reverse complement strand
TTGGTAAAGAAAGTACATAATAAGGAAGAAGGTATACAGAAGAGGTGCTCATGTTAAACATCAAACATCCCGAAGCAGACAGGTTAGCTCGAATTCTAGCCAATCAGCTAGGTGAGACCATTACCGAGGTTGTTATTGAGGCATTACGTGAAAAATTGCTGCGGGAGCAGGGTAGGAGAATGCCTGTCGAAATGAAAGTAAGCTTGCTTGAAATTGGGCATCGTTGCGCTGCATTACCCAATAAAGACATACGCTCTCCAGATGAAATTCTAGGTTATGATTCCAAGGGGTTGCCAAAATAAGAGGAATACTTATGGTATTAGATACATCGGCAATTTTGGCAATTTTATTAGAAGAAACGGAAGCAGATGTTATTGCGGAACTGATAAGTAAAGACACTAAACGATTACTCTCAGCTGGCACAGCATTAGAGTTAATGATTGTAATAGAGGCGCGCAAAGGTGAAGCGGGCGGTCGAGAGTTAGACTTGCTATTGCATCGTGCGAAAATTGATGTAGTACCTTTTGACAGCGAGCAAGCAGAAATTGCCAGAAGTGCGTGGCGTCATTATGGTAAAAGCAATCATCCTGGAGGATTAAATTTCGGCGATTGTTTTGCCTATGCGCTAGCCAAAATTTCAGGTGAGCCATTGCTTTTCAAAGGAAACGATTTTAATCAAACTGATATACAGATGGTAAAATATTAAACGAGAATAGTAGGGTCTGTTTACATTTCTATTTCATCAAGCCCTCACAATTCACCGGTGTTTTATCAATGTAGCTATAGCCAATCACGCCATTCGTGATGGTATTAATTAAACTGGCGCCTGTTATATTGGCATCACTAAAATTCGCTTGGGTTAAATCGGCTTGATTGAGATTGGCGCAAGTGAGATTTGCTTTGGTTAAAATGGCTTGCTGTAATTTTGCTTGCGTTAAGTTGGCGGCAGTCAGTGTCGCGCGGGAAAGATCGCTTTGTTGTAATTCGGCGCCTGTTAAAATGGCATGATCCAAATTCGCCCCGGTTAAATTAGTTTGGTTTAGTTTCGCGTGGGATACATTCGCATAACTTAAATCCGCACCACTCAAATTCATTTTTGATAAATCAACACCAGCCAAATTACTATGCGATAAATTTGCGTTTTGTAAATCAATTTTGCCAGGGGCGAAATGATAGTCGCGCAAGTCCGCATTCGATAAATCTAAATGCGTTGCTGGTTTCTCTTTTAATTCAAGCAGTTTTTGTAAGTCTTCTTGATTAGCGCCATAAACCAGCATTGGTAATGCGAATGCAGCTGCAATCCATGCATATTGCTTCATCAGTCTTTGGTCTCCGATGGAATGCGATGAATGCGCGCGCCTAATTGCGTGAGTTTTTCTTCAATGCATTCATATCCTCTATCAATGTGATAAATGCGATCGATAGCGGTTTCACCTTTTGCGGCCAAACCAGCAAGTACGAGACTGGCAGAGGCACGTAAATCCGTTGCCATGACGGGTGCGCCATGCAGTTTATCAGTACCTGTGCAAATGGCGGTGTTCCCCTTTAATTCAATGCGTGCACCCATGCGTATTAATTCTTGAACGTGCATGAAGCGATTTTCAAAGACGGTTTCCGTGATGACGCCCGTTCCTTGCGCGATGCTATTGACGGCCATCATTTGTGCTTGCATGTCCGTTGGGAAGGCGGGGTAAGGCGCTGTGCTAAAGTTGATAGCGTGAGGACGATTGCCTTTCATATCAAGTGATATCCAGTCTTCGCCGGTATCGATGATAGCACCTGTTTCTTCAAATTTGAGTAAGACTGATTTTAAAAAGTCGGGACGCGTATTTTTGAGTTTAATTTTCCCGCTGGTAATAACAGCAGCCGCAAGATAAGTTCCTGTTTCAATACGATCGGGCAATACGTGATATTTGCCCCCACGTAGTGCTTTGACGCCATTGATGCTGATCGTTTGGCTGCCTGCGCCGCTAATCTCTGCACCGAGGGTATTTAAGAAGTTTGCCAAGTCTTCGACTTCTGGTTCGCGTGCTGCATTGTGAATAATGGTTTGACCCTCGGCCAAAACCGCTGCCATGATGAGGTTTTCAGTCCCCGTCACGGTGACCATGTCCATCACAATGGTCGCCCCTTTTAGCTTTTTGGCCTTTGCCTTGATGTAGCCATTCTGCAGGATAATTTCAGCGCCCATGGCTTTTAGGCCTTTTAAGTGCTGATCAACCGGGCGTGTTCCAATGGCGCATCCGCCGGGGAGTGAGACTTCAGCTTCGCCAAACCGGCTCAAGAGGGGGCCCAACACTAAAATGGACGCCCGCATGGTGCGGACTAGTTCGTAAGGTGCCTGGAAGGAATCAAGCGAGCTTGCGTCAACTTCGATATTGGAACGTTCATCCAGGGTGATTTTGACACCCATCTGTCCTAATAAGCTAACGATGGTGGTCACATCCTGTAGATGCGGAATATTGCTGATCTGGATGGGGGACGTCGTCAATAAAGAGGCTGCTAATATAGGCAATGCCGCGTTTTTTGCGCCAGAAATTTTGATTTCGCCATTTAAGGGGTGGCGGCCTTCAATGATTAATTTTTCCATGGTCATACATTCTCATCTTGAGGGACTTCCAGCGCTTCCCATTCTGTCGGGGTAAACGTCTTGACAGAAAGGGCGTGCAGGGTGCCGTTTAATAACTGCTTTTCAACGGTATTATAAACCATTTTTTGTCTCTCAATCCGAGATTGATTAGCAAATAGGGGGCTAATAACCAGTGCTGTAAAATGGGAGCCATCTCCCTCGACCCAGGCTTCTGTCTGGTTTAGGTTAGCTTCAATTAATTGTTTGATTTCTTCTGGCTGCATGGGTAGATTCTATCTATGAGTGAAAAGTGACGTCATTTTTTAATATTTTTATATGATTTGCAATCATTAATGGTGATGACTATTTTAAAAGTGGATTCCAGGGCCGGTTTATTGGAAGGAGCCATCCAGCGCTCTTCGCCACACCATGACGAGCGTCCGGTGGGGCCGCCCATTGATACGATTGTGATTCATGGTATCAGCTTGCCTCCCGGTGAGTTTGGTTCAGAGGCAATCGAGCATTTTTTTTGTGGGAGGCTCGATCCCGCCGACCACCCTTATTTCGCGACGATCGCAACCCTTCAGGTCGCGTCGCACTTACTGATAAAGCGCACTGGCGAAATCATCCAGTTTGTTCCTTTCGGAAAACGGGCTTGGCATGCGGGTGAATCCTCATTTCTTGGACGGGAAAGGTGTAATGATTTTTCAATTGGCATTGAACTCGAAGGAACAGATGACATCCCTTATGATAAAATGCAATATACGCAATTAATAAGCGTCATTAAGGCACTCATGCAAGCTTATCCCGACATCACCCTGAATAGGGTCGTGGGGCATGCTGATATTGCACCTTTACGCAAGACCGACCCGGGGCTTGTCTTTGATTGGAGTTATTTAAAAGGAAACCTAGTATGACGTTCATAGTGACATTAGTTGCTTTGTTAATTGAGCGTTTTTTCGATTGGAGCCATTTACGTCAATGGCGTTGGTACACCGCTTATTTGCAATTTGTTGGGAATAAATTACCCGGCCAACCCGCCTATCTAGTGTTGGGTATCGCGATCGCTATCTTATTGGCCGTGATCGCGTTGATAAATTTTTTACTTTCAGATGTCTTATTTGGTTTTGTGCAATTGCTTTTTCACTTATTCATTGTGCTTTATGCGCTTGGTCCGCAGAATTTATGGGCGGATACTTATACGTGTATCAATTCGATGAAGAAAGAAGATGAACGCACGGCAAAAAATAAACTAACGACATCATTTGGAATGCCCGATGATCGTTACTCTCAATCGCTGCAGCGTTATTTACTAAACAATATTTTTATCGAAGCAAACCGTCGTGTTTTTGCCGTTATTTTTTGGTATGCGCTATTGGGGCCGCTTGGCGCGTTGTTGTATCGTTTGTTGAATTTGTCATCCACTACCTTGCCAGATGAAGCATCAGCGGCCGTTTCGCATGATGCGCGCGTGGTAGAATCCCTGCTTGATTGGGTGCCAGCACGTATTCTCACCTTTGTTTTTGCACTGGGTGGTCATTTTGTGCAAGTGTTTAGTATTTGGTTGCGCAAAGTGGGACAAGGCTTAGCAAGCAATGAATCCCTATTAACTGAAAGTGGTTTTGCAGCCATTGGCTTTGAGCAAGAGGATAAAATTCCAGATGATGGCAGTGCTGAGCGTCAAGCAATCAGTCTGCTTGATCGTGTTTTTATTATTATCCTCGTTATTATTGCTGCGGGTGTGTTGATGGCTTAAATAAAAGTGATGATTGCTTGGTGGCGTGCCTTTCTTTTAGTGATTATCGTTAATTATAACGTTCACGTGTTTGCTTGCGATGTGGTGGATGAGACAGGAAATCATGTTCGCATAGAAAAGCGAGCGATGCGTATTATCAGTCTTGCGCCTGACATCACTGAAATCTTATTTGCGATTGGGGCAGGTCAAGCGATTGTGGGGGTGGTGAGCGGCAGTGATTACCCGGAAAAAGCGCGCGATCTACCGGTTGTCGGCTCATACCAGGGGCTTGATCTTGAGCGTATCCTTGCACTAAAACCTGATCTGATTATCACGTGGAATCAAAATTTTTTGCGACAGCTTGCTGTGCTGGCTCAGCAAGGTGTGCCAGTTTATAGAACGAATCCACGGCGGTTAGAAGATATTCCGCGCACCATGCAAAAGCTTGGCTGCTTGACCGGGCATCGTTTTGAAGCAGAACGACGTGCGAGACAATTTTCGCGCGATTTATCCAAGCTTGCAGGCGAATATCGCAAAGCAGCTCCGGTAAAAGTATTCTTCCAACTGGGTGATCGACGCTTGATGACGATCAATCGGGAGAGTTGGATCAATCAAGTGATCACCCTGTGCGGCGGGCGCAACGTGTTTGCGGAAGCTGCATTTAGTGCACCGGAAGTGAGTATTGAGTCGGTATTAGCGGCTAACCCAGTGGTTATTTTAAATGGCGCGACAGATGACAGATGGAAAGCCAGCTGGCGTCATTGGCGCGAGCTTGCCGCGGTAGATCGCGGCAATCTGTTTACAATTGAACCAGACTGGATTGATAGGGCGGGGCCGCGTTTAATACTGGGTGCAAAGCAAGTTTGTGCGGCCCTTTTTGCTGCGCGACCCTCTCATATAAATTAATAATATCAAAATCAACTAGTTAAAATGATTTCAACAAGTACTGGTTAAGCTCGCTTCTGCGGCCATACCGATAATCTCTCCATCTGACTAAGCAAGTTGGGTTACAATGAACATATAAACAGAGAGTGTTTATGGAACTGTGTCATGCCAGCGTGCTTTTAGCTGGCATCTAGGCTTTTCTCAGGTTCATTCTAGATGCCAGCTAAAAGCACGCTGGCATGACACAGTTTGATGAATGTTCTCTATAAACAGGGTTTTTTCCTTTGTGTATTCGAGTTAAACTTGGCGCCAAAAACATCTAACTAAAAATATGACGGGAAAAACGAATGGCAAAAACGTGGAGTGATAACGATCCTATAAGAACAGAAGAGTGGCTGGATGCACTCAAGCAGGACAATGATCCTGCTGAAGTGCAGGAATGGTTAGCCGCCCTCGCCTCTGTCATTAAATACGAAGGCAAAGAGCGCGCCCAATTTCTTCTAGAAAAATTACAGGAACTCGCCGAAAAGCAAGGTGTGCCAAGTTTAGCAGCACCAATCAAGACGGCTTATTGCAATACACTGCCAAAAGAAGCTGAACCCGCCTATCCCGGGGATTTAGCGCATGAAGCAACCATTGACGCTTATGTGCGCTGGAATGCGATAGCGATGGTCATGCTCGCCAAAAAAGAAGCCGGCGGTGTGGGTGGTCATTTGTCTTCTTATGCCTCGATTGCAACCTTGTATGAAGTGGGCCTTAATCACTTCTTCCGCGCAACGAATGAAAAACAATTAGGCGATTTGATTTTCTTTCAAGGACACTCCGCCGAAGGAAACTATGCCAGGGCTTTTTTAGAAGGCCGTCTCTCAGAAAAACAATTAAAAAACTTTCGTCAGGAAGTTGATGGTGAGGGGATTGCTTCCTATCCGCACCCATGGCTGATGCCAGATTTTTGGCAATTTGCGACGGTTTCATTAGGCTTAGGCATGTTGCAAGGCATTTATCAAGCACGCTATCTGCGTTACCTTGAGCATCGTGGGTTATTATCAGCAGAGGACCGCAAGGTATGGGTATTTTGCGGGGATGGTGAAATGGATGAACCCGAATCCATGGCCGGTTTAACGTTGGCTGGCCGCGAAAAACTGGATAATTTAATTTTTGTGGTGAATTGCAACTTACAGCGTTTAGATGGCTTGGTCCGTAGTAATTATAAAATCATCCAGGAGTTGGAAGGCTTATTTCGCGGCGCCGGTTGGAACGTGATTAAAGTGATTTGGGGTAGCGGCTGGGACGCTATCTTTGCTAACGATAAAAGAGGCGCATTAATTAAGCGCCTGGGTGAATGTGTTGATGGTGATTTGCAAACCGCTCATGTCAGGGGCGGTGCTTACCTGCGTGAGTTCCTGTTCAATACCGATGAATTAAAAGCATTGGTTGCCGATTTATCCGATGAAGAATTAGGGCAATTAAAACGCGGTGCACATGATCCCATTAAAGTGTATGCAGCTTATCAAGCCGCAACGCAGTTTAAAGGCCAACCAACGGTCATTTTGACGCAAGGCGTCAAAGGTTACGGTCTTGGCACCGGCACGGCCGAAGGACGTAATGTTGCGCATAATCAATTGGATTTAACAGAAGAAGAATTAACCGCCTTCCGCGAGCATTTTCAGTTACCACTGACCGATGATGAATTATTCAACTTTGCCTTTAAAAAAATAGATAAAGATCACAAAGCGTTGCGATACTTAGAAGCGCAACGCGAAAAATTAGGCGGGTTTGTGCCTGCACGTGACGTGGCTTCTAACGCACTCACCATTCCTGCGCTTTCGGTTTTTGATGCCTTATTAAAGGGCTCGGGTGATCGCACCCTATCGACTACTATGGCGTTAGGACGCATTTTCAATGTGCTATTGAAAGATAAACAGATCGGGCCTCGTATCGTTCCGATTTTTTCTGATGAAGTGAGGACCTTTGGTTTAGAAACCTTGTTCCGTCAAGTGGGTATTTACTCATCCGTTGGGCAGCAATATGTTCCAGAAGATAAAGAACAATTTCTCTATTATCACGAAGCAAAAGACGGTCAAGTATTAGAAGAAGGGATTACCGAAGCAGGTTGCATGGCTTCCTGGATTGCAGCAGCTACTTCTTATGCGATCCACCGCTTCCCGATGATTCCGATTTTTACGTATTACTCCATGTTTGGTTTTCAGCGTGTCGGTGATTTTATCTGGGCAGCCGCCGATATGCGTGCCCGCGGCTTTTTAATTGGTGCTACCGCAGGACGTACAACGCTTGAAGGTGAAGGCTTGCAGCATCAAGATGGAACCAGCTTATTGACTGCATCGACGGTACCCACTTGCCGCGCTTATGATCCGGCTTATGCTTATGAAATGGCGGTCATCTTTGAGCATGGTCTCAAAGAAATGTATCAAGAAGAAAAAGACTGCTTTTACTACATCATGGCGATGAATGAGCGTTATGTCCAACCAGCGATGAGAGCGGGGGTGGAAGAGGGCATTATCAAAGGAATTTATTTATTCCGTCGCGGTGAAGAAGCAAAACATCGTGTACAACTCTTCGGAAGTGGTGCAATCTTAAATGAAGTGATTTTTGCCGCTGATTTACTGCAAAAAGAGTTTGAGGTTGCATCTGATGTGTGGAGTGTGACAAGTTTTAGTGAATTGCATCGTGAGGGTATTGACGTGCTGCGTGCCAATCGTTTGGCGCCAGAGAAAAAACCAGCGATTCCCCACATCGAAGATGCCCTGAAAAATCACGAAGGACCGATTGTTGCTGCCACCGATTACGTGCGTGCTTATGCAGAACTTGTGCGACCTTATTTGAAACGTCAATATATTACTTTAGGTACTGATGGCTTTGGCCGCAGTGATACACGCGAAAAATTACGTCACTTCTTTGAGGTTGATCGTTATCATATCGCTGTGACCGCATTATATGCATTAGCACAGGAAGGGAAGGTGCCCGCGAGTACAGTAACTGCAGCAATGAAAAAATTCGGGATAGATCCCAAAAAACCTAACCCGGCGACTATGTAAAAGGAGAATAGACATTGGCGTCCATCATTAATATTGAAACCCCCGATTTAGGTGGGGCGCAAGACGTAACCGTCATTGAAGTACTGGTGAAGCCGGGTGATAAGATTGAAGCGGATGCAAATATCGTGACGCTTGAATCTGATAAGGCAACCTTGGAAGTACCTTCATCGCACGCGGGTAGGGTGAAAACAGTCAAGGTAAAAGAAGGCGATAAGGTCTCAAGCGGTTCCATCTTACTGACCTTGGAGGCGGACGTTGCTGAAAAACCAACTGAGAAAACAGAGCCAAAAACAGCGGAAAAACCTGCGCCTGCTAAAGAAATAAAACCGGTTGCTGCCGAAAAAAGTGAAAGCGTTTTGGCATCAACACAACCCGCGTTAACGGGTACGCTTGAATCCACCAGTGATATTCATGCAGGACCTTTTGTGCGACGACTCGCGCGTGAACTGGGTGTTGATTTGACCCAAGTTGCCGGCAGCGGCCCTAAACAACGCGTATTGAGAGAAGATGTACAGGCCTTTGTTAAAAGTCGTTTAGCAACGTCAATAGGTACTGGTATGCCAATGGGTTTACCAACGTTGCCGCCAATTGATTTTGCTAAATTTGGTCCGATTGAAACGCAAAGCTTATCACGCATTAAAAAAATAGCCGGCAAAAATTTGCAACGTAACTGGATGATGATTCCACACGTAACACAGTTTGGCGAAGCGGATATCACAACACTCGAAGCATTCCGTGCGGCGCGTAAAATTGAACTGGAAAAACAGCAAATTAAATTGACGCCGCTCGTTTTTATCATGAAAGCGGTTGTCGCTTCACTAAAAGCATTTCCACAATTTAATGCCTCGTTAGATGCAAGCGGTGAAAACCTCATCTTGAAAAATTATTTTCATGTGGGGGTGGCTGTTGATACACCAGATGGCTTAGTGGTTCCGGTGATTCGCGATGTCGATAAAAAAGGATTATCGGACCTTGCACAAGAATTAGCGGTCATCAGTGAAAAAGCGCGCAAAAAACAATTAGCACCGGGGGACATGCAAGGCGGATGTTTTTCAATTTCCAGTTTGGGTGGAATTGGCGGCACTGGATTTACACCGATAATTAACTATCCGGAAGTGGCGATTTTAGGTGTATCAAAAACGGGTCATAAACCGGTCTATCAAGCAGATGGTACATTTTCACCGCGTTTAATGCTGCCATTATCACTTTCGTATGATCATCGCGTGATTGATGGTGCTGACGGTGCGCGCTTTATTGTGTACTTAACGACGATGTTATCTGATATTCGAAATTTATTGTTGTAGAGAAAAGAGGAAACTAATGAGTATGCAAACAGAAGTCCTGGTATTAGGTAGTGGTCCTGGTGGTTATACGGCTGCGTTTCGTGCGGCAGACTTGGGTAAAAAAGTCGTTTTAGTTGAGCGTTATAATACGCTTGGCGGTGTTTGTTTGAATGTCGGTTGCATTCCATCAAAAGCATTATTGCACGCAGCGAAAGTGATTGATGAAGCCGCTGAAATGAGCGAGCACGGTATTGCCTTCAGTAAGCCCAAGATCGACAGCAAAAAATTATGCGAATGGAAAGACGGCGTTGTTGGTAAATTAACCGGCGGCTTAAAGATGCTTGCTAAACAACGCAAGGTCGAGGTGGTGTACGGCGTTGGTAAATTTATTTCTGATCACGAAGTAGAAGTCATCAACGCAGATGGAAAAAAAGAAACGATTCAATTTCAAAAAGCTATTATCGCGGCAGGTTCACGTCCAGTCAAACTTCCGTTTTTACCCGACGATCCTCGTATTTTTGATTCAACCGGCGCGTTGACACTAACGCACGTGGGCGGAAAAATGCTTGTCATTGGCGGCGGCATTATTGGTCTTGAAATGGCGACGGTGTATCACGCGATAGGCACTGAAGTAACGGTGGTTGAATTCATGGATCAAATTATTCCGGGTGCTGATAACGACGTTGTGATGCCGCTTTATAAACGCATTAAGCCACGATACAAAAATATTTATCTCAAAACCAAAGTGACTAAAGTGGATGCGAAAAAAGACGGACTTTACGTGACCTTTGAAGGTGAAAATGCACCTCCTCAACCGGAGAAGTTTGACACGATTCTTTGTGCGGTGGGTCGTCGTCCGAATGGCGATCAAATTGATGCAACGAAAGCAGGTGTGAAAGTGGATGAACGTGGTTTTATTCCGGTTGATAAGCAATTGCGTACGAATGTAGCGCATATTTATGCAATCGGAGACATCATCGGTAATCCTATGTTAGCGCACAAAGCGATTCCAGAAGGCCGCGTTGCTGCTGAAGTGATCGCAGGATTAAAACATTATTTTGATCCTAAAGGTATCGCGAGTGTTGCGTACACTGATCCTGAAATTGCCTGGGTGGGCGTCAGCGAAAACGAAGCGAAAGCAAAAGGGATTAAATACGGTAAAGGCATATTCCCTTGGGCTGCGAGTGGTCGTGCGCTCAGTAATGGTCGCAGCGAAGGTTTGACCAAGCTTATCATCGATGAAACAACGCATCGCGTCATTGGTGCGGGCATTGTGGGTACGAATGCGGGAGAATTAATGGGTGAAGTGGCTTTAGCGATTGAAATGGGCTGTGATGTCGAAGATTTAGCATTGACCATCCATCCACATCCAACCTTATCCGAATCCATTGCAATGGCAGCAGAAGTCTTCGAAGGCACGATTACGGATTTATATTTGCCGAAGAAGAAGGCAGAAGAAGTGATCTGATTATATAGCAAACTGTTATGCCAGCCTGTAGCCCGTATTGAGCAGAG
>MGYG01000001.1 GCA_001801635.1 Gammaproteobacteria bacterium RIFCSPHIGHO2_12_FULL_43_28 | reverse complement strand
GAATTTTTCTTATCTATCAATTGATGTGGTCGCCGCTCTTACAGAAGGCAAGGGATGCGCGTAACCGCATACAAAAGGCGGAAAAAACCCTTGTTTGGATGCAAGCAGCAGATACCGAACTTAAAAAACGTGATACTGGCATAACACGCAGCAGCAAGCCATTGACCGCCGTTCAATTGCTCAGTCTTTTGCAAAAGCAAATTGAACAAGCAGGATTATCTGCTTCATTAACGTCTCTTAAACAAGTTTCAGAAAATGAAGTTGAAGTGCAATTTGTTAATGTTGAATTTGATGCATTAGCACGTTTATTAGGAGACCTGCTGAAAAGCCAACCGGTCACGATTACGCAAATGTCCGCCATTGCGCAAGAATCACCGGGTGTAGTGAACGTTGAAATGATGGTGAGCGTGGAAGACGCTAACGCTTCGCACTCGACATAATCGTAAGTGCTTTCACCGCCGGTTCGTATTGTTGATTAGCTGAGCGTTTTATCCAAAAGTAACCGGTTTCACGATCTGGTGTGACACCGTAGCCGTAGTAATACATGTAACCAACGGCGTATTGTGCTTCTTTATTTCCGTCAGCGGCGTACGGGAGTAAATTTCGCATCGCGTCTTTGTAGTTACCCGCTTCAAAATAATATTTGCCCTGTTGTAATTCAGCGGCTGTTTTAATAGATGACGTTGCGCGAGTAGTGACGCAAGCGCTCAGGAAGCATGAAAGGAGTATGGTTAAGATGACTGCACTGATATTTTTAATCACTTAGGCTTCCTCCGTTGTCTCTCTTGGTTTAAAAACAAGGTGTTCTCTGCGTAAGGGAACTTTTTCAAGCTGCCCGTTATTTTCAAGGATAATCGTATCCGCGGTGATGGCATAAATTTTGACCCCGTAAGGGAGGTCATCTCCCTCTTGGTAGATTTTGCTGGGTTGACCGGCCAATGAGAGGTAAACCTTGGAGGTTTCGCCTTCGCCTTTGACAATGCCGGTGATGATTAGTTGTAAATTCGAGATAGGGACTTCGTTTTTCGAAAAGGATTGACCAAAAACGTGTTGTTCAGGCAGGGAAGGTGTTTTCACTTCCTGTAGGGCAATGGGTGGGGTAGTCGCTTTAAGTGCGCTTTCCCCATGCGCAAGTACAAAATCGCTCTTCCAGGTAAGTGCAGCATAGAGAAAGGTGAGCCCTATCAATCCCGCAAAAAGGGCGTATAAACCTCGGTGTGCCTGCTCTTTTAGTATATTAATCATCATATTGTAATTTTATAGTCGAATGCAGTGAAAAGTGTGTTTGTGATTTAATGTTTCAGGTATTATAACCGAGTTTCGGGGAGATGCTGAAAAAAATCGTTAAAAAGGGACCCTTTCGCCCATGAGCTACATAGAAAACAACCTTATTCCTGGCGAACAAATCGTTTTTCGTACCAAAAAACACCTCATTATTTTCTTATTCCCGGCGATTTGGCTGCTTTTTTGTCTGTTTGTCTCTTTTTATTTAATCGGCAATCCTGTTTTCGCCTGGATTTATTGGGTGCCCTGGCTCATGGCATTATATTTTTGGGCGTACGTTGGGATTAATTACCTAAGTTCTGATTTTGCCGTGACAAATAAGCGAGTCATGATGCGGGAAGGTTTTTTTCATCGCCATACCAATGAAACACGTATTGCCGCCATTTCACAGGTCAATGTGGACCAAAGCTTATTGGGGCAATTATTAAATTATGGTATCGTCAGCATCAATGCGTTTGGAGCGTATGATTCATTTTCGATGCTTGCAAGACCGTTTGAATTCCAAAAGTCTGTGCATGAACAATTAGATAAAGCACAAGCATCGGCGCAGAATGAGCGCCCGCACCGATAAGAAAAATGAAAAGGTAGTTTCCTCATGTCTTCGCTCAAAAATGATCGATTCTTAAAAGCGGCTCGACGAGAGCCTGTGGATCAAACCCCTGTTTGGATCATGCGCCAAGCGGGACGGTATTTGCCTGAATATCAGGCGGTGAGGCAGCGGGCAGGCAGTTTTATGGCTCTATGCAAAACACCTGAGCTTGCATGTGAAGTGACACTGCAACCCATCCAACGCTTTGCACTCGATGCCGCAATTATTTTTTCTGATATTTTAACCATCCCCGATGCTATGGGGTGCAAGCTTTCATTTATCGAGGGGAAGGGGCCAGTTTTTGCAAATCCACTGCAAGCAGCAGATATCCATCGTGTAGCGGTGCCCGATGTAGAGCGGCTTTCTTACGTGTATGAGGCGATCACGCTCACCAAAAGAGCGTTGGCAGGCAGCGTGCCGTTGATTGGTTTTTGCGGCAGCCCGTGGACATTATCAGCTTACACGGTAGAAGGCGGTTCGATGCCAGGTTTCCCGCGCGTCATGAAACTTTTGCGAGAAGATCCTATCTTGTTGCACCATTTGCTCGATGTATTAGCGCAATCAGTGTGCGCGCATTTAAATGGGCAAATTGAAGCAGGTGCCGATGCAGTGATGATTTTTGATACCTGGGGCGGCCTGTTATCAACTGAAAATTACGAGGAGTTTTCCCTTTATTATGTGAAGCAAGTCATTGCTGGATTAAACCGCGGCAAGGCGCTTCATCCTGTGCCGGTTATTTTATTCACCAAAGGCGGGAAAAATTGGTTGCCGCAAATGGCTGCTTCTGGTTGTGATGTGCTCGGTTTAGATTGGGAAGTATCACTGTATGAGGCGAGAGAAAAAGTGGGTGCGAAGGTTGCATTGCAAGGTAATCTCGATCCAGCGGTACTCTTGCAATCGCCCGCGGAAATTCGTCAAGCAATCGAGCTTGTGCTCAAATCTTACGGTGGCGGCGCCGGTCATATTTTCAATTTAGGTCATGGCATTACACCCGAGGTTAATCCCGAACAGGTTGGATTGCTCGTTGATTGGGTGCATGAGTTAAGTAAGCCTTATCATCAGCACCAATAAGAGAGGAGGGTCCATGCGATTACAAATTAAAAAATACTTCGCCATTATTTTAACTACTCTCTCGTCATTGCGAGGCTGCGTAGCGTTTAGCCGAAGCAATCCAACTAGCGGTCGAAAACTAGATTGCCACGCCCGCAAAAAACGCGGGCTCGCAATGGCGGGCAAGCGGTTACCTATTATTTTAAGTTTAATCAGTACCTGTTTTTTTTTAAATTCGTTTGCTGCAACCAATGACATTCCATTACCAACAGCGCAAGCTTTCCCATTCTCTGTTCATTTTACGCATGCAAAGAAGCTTGCCGTGGAATGGCAAATCATGCCGGGTTATTTTCTGTATGCCAAACGTGTATCAATAAAAGCACCCTCCGACGCTAAAGCGATTGTGCATTATCCGCAGGGTGAATTTAAATACGATGAATCACATGGAAAATATGAAATATTTACCGGCAATATAAGCATCCCTGTTGATTTGGAAACTAACAACGAAACCGTTCCCGTTCCATTGACGGTCAATTATCAAGGCTGTTCACAAGGTGGATTTTGTTATCCACCGATGCAAGAAACCGTTTTGCTGAATATGAAAACACAGATGGTTTCAATTAATACCACCATGACAAATACCACCACGCCATCGCTGCTGACCAGTCAGACCGGAGTTGCAGCACTGTTTTTGCGTAGTCAGGTCAGTATGCTGGTTATTTTTATTGGATTAGGTTTATTACTTGCATTTACGCCCTGTGTGTTACCAATGATTCCCATCCTAACCGGCATCATTGTCGGGCAAAAAAAAGTGACCACGAAAAAAGCATTTTTTTTATCGACGACGTATGTTTTAGGAATGGCGCTGGCGTATGCAGCGGCAGGTGTATTGGTCGCATATGCCGGCAGCTCATTACAAGTTGCTTTGCAAAAACCCTGGATCATTGCGCTGACTAGCGGCCTTTTTATAGCACTTTCGCTTTCTCTCTTTGGTTTTTACGAATTGCGTTTACCGAATCGTTTGCATCAAACCATTTATCAGTGGAGTGCGCAACAGCAAGGCGGTACGTACGCGGGTGTGTTTTGCATGGGCGTTTTATCCACCTTGGTGGTTTCTCCCTGTGTCACGGCACCGTTGGTCGGTGTGCTAATGTATATTGGACAAACGGGTGATTTGATCTTGGGTGCGAGTGCTTTGTTTGCACTTGCCATTGGCATGGGATTGCCGCTTATTTTAATCGGTACCTCAGCTGGTAAGTGGTTACCAAAAAGCGGGCCATGGATGGACGTCGTGAAAAAGTTTTTTGGCCTATTACTGTTGGCAGTTGCGGTGATACTCTTGATGCGCATCATGCCGCATACGGGAAGTGCATTGCCTTCGCGTACTGCTCACACGATGAATGCGCCATCGTTTGTTGTCATCAATGACATGAAAAGTTTGAATGAACAATTGTCAGCCGCAAAAGCTGAAAATAAACCGGTTTTATTAGATTTTTATGCAGATTGGTGTGATGCTTGTGTTGTGATGGAACGAAAGGTTTTTGAGCTTGGCAATGTTAAGCAAGCGTTGCAAGATTATGTGTTGTTGCGCGCGGATTTATCGAATAATACCAGTGATGATGAAGCACTAATGAAACAGTTTAATGTCATTGCGCCGCCGACAGTTTTATTTTTTGGCGCAGATGGCCTTGAATTACATGAAAAACGCATCGTGGGTGAGGTTGATGCAAATGAATTTTTGCATCGATTAGGTAAGGTTGCGAGTTGTACTAAAACAGCAACGTGTTAAAGGAGAAAAGCATGGCCGATTTGCGCCTTGTATTACCCGCACTAAATACTGAATACATTGAACCCTTCTATACGCTTGAGCGTACGTTGCTTGCTGAGTGGCATGTTATTCATCAATGGTTTGCAACGCAGTGGCGTTTAACACCGCCACCGGTTTATGGTTCTGTTGATTTGCGTAATGCGGGTTTCAAAGTTGCACCGATTGATATGAATTTATTCCCAGCCGGTTTTAATAATCTCAATCCCACGTTTTTATCCGTTTCTGCTGCTGGCGCAAAAAAAAGTATTCATGAAACGAAACCTGATGCAAAAAATATTTTAATTATTACCGAAAGTCATACACGCAATTTATTTTATTGGGACAATGTTAAAGCGATTATAAATACACTTCAGGCCGCTGGGTTTACCGTCTGTGTGTCTAGGTTAGATTTAGCGCCGCATACTTCTACTGATATCACGTTACGATCGGGTGAAATTATCCGTGTTGAAGGATTGATACGTGAAGCTAATGCGCTAATTGCCGGTCACTTTAAGCCTGATTATATTCTGCTAAACAATGATCTTTCTGAAGGTATCCCAGCCATTTTGCACGATGTAGACGTGCCGCTGATGCCGCCCGCTGAATTAGGTTGGAGTAAACGTTTTAAATCCGAACATTTTCAATTCTACGCAGAAGTCGCCGCTGATTTTGCAAAAGAAGTGAAGTTGGATCCGTGGCTGATTGCCCCTTTGTTTAGATATTGCGGCGAACTTAATTTTATGCAACAAGAAGGCATGGATTGTTTGGTGGCAAACGCCGAAATTTTATTTGCAGAAATAGAAGCGAAATATGCTGAATATCAACTCCCTTATAAACCGTTTCTGGTGGTAAAAGCGGATACCGGAACGTATGGCATGGCGGTGATGACAGTCCGCAGCATTGATGAATTAAAATCACTAAATCGTAAGCAACGCACACGCATGGCAACCACGAAGAGTGGTCAGCCAGTGCGACGTGTGATCATTCAAGAAGGCGTTCATACGTTTGAAGTGGTTGGCAGTAAACGTTCTGTCGCTGAACCGGTTGTGTATTTGTGGGGAAATTGTGTCGCCGGTGGTTTTTATCGTGTTCATCAGGAACGCGGCATCGATGAAAATTTAAATGCGCCAGGCATGCATTTTGAACCACTTGCCTTCCCTAATTGTTGCGACAGTCCACATGAAGAACTTGGTTTGGATGACTCACAAAATCGTTTATTTGTTTACGGCGTGATTGCGCGGTTAAGTATGTTAGCCGCCGCGCGTGAAGTGCATCATTTAGTAACCGAAAAAATGAAAACTGCCCCATTAAAATAGGATATAACGATGACTATTCGACTTGGCGTTGTCATGGATCCGATTGGATCTATTAATTACAAAAAAGATAGTACGCTTGCCATGTTATGGGAAGCGAATGCACGCCAATGGGAAATTTATTATTTTGAGCCCGGTGATCTTTTCATGCTGGATGGCGTTGCGTATGGGAATGCACGGCGTTTAAGCGTTTCGCTTGATGATACTTGTTGGCATCATTTTCAATCGCAAAGCATCATGCCGCTTGCCGAATTAGAGGTGATGTTGATGCGTAAGGACCCGCCATTTAATGAAAAATATTTTTATGCAACTTATATTTTAGAACACGCACAACAAAATGGTGTGTTAGTGGTTAATAATCCGCATGCATTACGTGATTTCAATGAAAAATTTTCTATTACTTATTTTCCACAATGTACGCCACCGACATTAGTGACGCAATCCATAGCTCAACTTTATGCTTTTTGGCGAACGCAGCGTGATATTGTTTGTAAACCATTAAATACCATGGGCGGCTATTCGATTTTTCATTTAAAAGAAAATGATGTGAATGCGCCAGTTGTATTTGATTTGCTGACACAACAACAAAGCGTGCATATCATGGCGCAAAAATTTATACCGGCCATCAAAGAGGGTGATAAGCGCATTCTGATGATTAATGGAAAACCTTTTCCGCATTTATTGGCCCGCGTTCCGCAAGGGAATGATTGGCGCGGTAATTTAGCGGTCGGTGCAAAAGGTGAAGTGAAACCACTCTCTGAGCGAGACGAATGGATTTGTAACGAAGTTGGTCCATTCCTGTATAAAAACGGTATTTATTTCGCGGGCCTTGATGTGATTGGTGAGTATCTCACCGAAATTAATATCACAAGCCCCACTGGGGTAAGAGAAATTGATGCAGGCACCGGCATGAATGTAAGCGCAATGCTTCTTGATGTCATTGAAGCGAAGTTGGCGTTGTAATTTTTGTGATGACTTAACTATCATGCTCTAAGCGACCAGCTGGCTCTCCTCGACACGCGCGGTCATTTTCCCATTTGTCATGCGATCGCCGTCTACAAAAGTGATCACGAAATCCAAATCCAAAGGATCCCTTATGAATCAAATCCAATTAGCTTATTGGCTCGCGTTAAATGAAGCGCATGTGCCGCCACAAAAGTGGCTCATGTGGCTTGATTATTTTGGTGGGATTCACGCATTGTTTCATGCAATGGCCGATCATAGGCAAGCAGCGGGGATGAAGGAAGAAGAACGAAAGCGACTGTTGCACGTCGATAAGCGACTTATCGAAAAAAGTTTAACATGGGCAGATCAAACCGATTGTCATTTGATTGCCTACACGGCAGAGGATTATCCGCAGCAATTAAAAGAAACGGCGGCGCCGCCCGCACTCTTGTACGTACGCGGCGCTAAAAAAGTGCTTAGCATGCTGCAACTAGCGATTGTGGGTTCGCGTAGAGCAACGACACCTGGTTTGAAGAATGCGGAAAGCTTTGCGTGCGCGTTGGCAGAGGCGGGCATTGCAGTCACGAGCGGTTTGGCATTAGGCGTCGATGGTGCCGCGCACCGCGGCGCGCTGCGTGCTAAAGGCGTCACTATCGGCGTTGCCGGGACGGGGTTAGCACATATTTATCCCGCAGCACATCGCAGCTTATTTGCTGATATTGTTGATCAGGGTGGGGCGATCATTACTGAATTTCCGTTAAGCACACCGCCGCACCCGCGTAACTTCCCACGCCGCAATCGCATTATTGCGGGCTTAAGTCACGGGGTGCTCGTGGTTGAAGCGGCCTTAAAAAGCGGATCGCTTGTGACAGCAAGGCATGCGGTTGAAGCGGGGCGCGATGTCTTTGCAATACCTGGTTCTATCCATCAGCCGCTTGCCAAAGGATGTCATTATCTTATCCAGCAGGGGGCTAAATTAGTCGAATCAGCCCAAGATATCCTCGATGAGATGGCATTTTCGCCGGTCAACAAAATATCATCTCGAGGTGAAACGCCTCCACTTTCGGTTGATTTTCCTATTGAATACAAGTATATACTTGATATAATGCACGATGCGCTCACCCCACTCGATGTAATAATAGTGCGCAGTGGATTGACTGCGAGCGAAGTTTCCTCCATTCTTTTAACATTAGAATTGCACGGCCTTGTCCAATCGATACCGGGCGGTTACGTGCGCCTGGCAGCAACGAAATGAGATCAGAAACAATATGTTTGAAGTATTGATGTATTTATTTGAGAATTACATGGACGGCAGTGTTACCCTGAATGTAGATCAGGATACGGTTGTCAACGAGCTTGAACACGCGGGTTTTAACCGCCACGAAATTGGCAGGGCACTGGATTGGCTGGATGGCTTAAACAGGGCGCAAGAAACGGTACAAACGGGGCCCTCGTATACGTCACATGCAATCCGGCATTATGCACCTCAAGAAACGGAACGACTCGGTTATGAAGGGAAGGGATTTCTACTTTATCTCGAGCAACTTGGCATTTTAGATCCCATGACGCGTGAAGTTGTCATCGATAGAATCATGGCGCTTGATATGCGTGAAGTGGATCTTGGCCGTATTAAATGGGTCGTTTTAATTGCACTCTTCAATCAACCCGATAAAAAATCAGCGCTTTCCTTGTTGCAAGATATGATTTTGTCGGACGCGTTTGATGTGTTGCACTAAGTAATCTAACCAAGGAAGCCTTGTTTGCATGTCTCATCATCTTGTGATTGTAGAATCGCCCGCAAAAGCGAAAACCATTAAAAAATATTTGGGAGCTGATTTTGAAATCCTGGCTTCTTATGGTCATGTCAGAGATTTACTGCCCAAAGAAGGGGCGGTAGATCCAGAACATCATTTTGCCATGCGTTATGAATTGATTGAAAAAAATCAAAAGCATGTTGATGCGATTATTAAAGCCATGAAAAAAGCAGATACTTTATATCTCGCTACTGACCCTGATCGCGAAGGTGAAGCGATTTCCTGGCATATTTATACGATTTTAAAAGATAAAAAAACATTGGCTAAAAAGCCAGTGCATCGCGTTGTTTTTCATGAAATCACCAAAACAGCGATTCAGGCAGCCGTTTTGAATCCGCGCGAAATTTCCATGGATTTGGTGAATGCACAGCAAGCACGCCGCGCCTTGGATTATTTGGTCGGTTTTAATTTATCGCCGCTTTTGTGGAAGAAAATTCGCTATGGCTTGTCTGCGGGTCGTGTACAAAGCCCGGCGTTACGCATGATTGTTGAGCGTGAAGAAGCGATCGAGAAATTTGTGACACAAGAATACTGGGATTTGGAAGCGTCCCTTAAAGCAGAGAAAAAAGAATTTACGGGTAAACTAACAATTTACGAAGGTAAGAAGTTAGAACAGTTTTCGATTACCGATGCAGACACGGCCGAAAAAACCAAAGCAGTCTTGATGAAAGCTGCCAAAGGCAAATTACAAGTTGTTAAAGTTGAAAAGAAACAACGTAAGCGTCATCCCGCTGCACCGTTTATTACCTCGACGATGCAACAAGAAGCAGCGCGTAAACTTGGTTTTGCTGTGCAGCGCACCATGCGTCTTGCACAACAATTGTATGAAGGGATGGAACTTGATTCTGGTTCAACCGGTCTTATTACGTATATGCGTACTGATTCCGTGAATCTCGCGGGGGAGGCGGTCAATGAATTACGTCAATTGATTGAAGAACGCTACGGTAAAGAAAATGTGCCGGATGAACCGAGAATTTATCGGACGAAATCGAAAAACGCACAAGAAGCGCATGAAGCGATTCGTCCAACGTCTGCTATGCGTTCGCCTGAATCCGTTAAAAAATATCTCTCAGCAGATCAGTTTAAATTATACGATTTGATTTGGAAGCGTACGGTAGCCTCACAAATGATATCGGCCACGATTGATACCCTGACCATTGATATGGCCGTTGGTGGTGATGCTAATCAATTTCATGCAACCGGTTCATCCATTGTTGATCCTGGATACATGCGTGTTTATCAAGAAGGGTCCGATGATAAGCCAGAAAACTTATCTGAAGAAACGCTTTTGCCGCATCTTGAAGAAGGTGATGAAGTGAAGTTGGTGGACATCGCTTGTAACCAACATTTTACTGAGCCGCCACCGCGTTATTCTGAAGCGACGCTTATTAAAGCATTGGAAGAACATGGCATTGGTAGACCATCAACGTATGCATCCATCGTTTCAACCTTGCAAACGCGGCAATATGTGTTGCTCGAAAATAAGCGCTTTAAACCGACTGATATTGGTCGTGTCGTTAATAAGTTTTTGACGCGCTATTTTAATCAATACGTTGATTATGATTTTACGGCAAAATTAGAAGATGAGTTGGATGATATCTCGCGCGGTGAGAAAGAATGGGTACCGTTACTTGAAGGTTTTTGGGATCCGTTTAAGGGGCTTATCGATAATATTGCAGAAACCGTTAAGCGCAAAGACGTGACACAGGAAATTCTCGATGAAAAATGCCCTGAGTGTAGCAAACCATTATCGATTCGTTTGGGTAAACGAGATCGTTTTATTGGTTGCACGGGTTTTCCGGATTGCAGTTACACGCGCGCTATGCAAGAAGAGCCAGGTGAAGCATCGCACGATGCAGAATTGGTAGAAGGCCGTTCTTGTCCCGATTGCGGCGGCGAACTGAAAGTAAAACGCGGCCCCTATGGTAAATTCATCGGTTGCGGTAATTATCCAAAATGTAAATTCATCGAATCATTGAATAAACCCACTGATACGGGTGTTGAATGCCCAGAATGTAAGAAAGGCAGTATGGTCAAACGATCTTCGCGTCGCGGCCGTATCTTCTTTTCTTGTTCGCGTTACCCCGATTGTAAATACGCCGTGTGGAATGAACCGATTGCACAAAGTTGTCCAAAATGCGCATGGCCTATGGTCACTGTCAAGAAAACCAAAAAACGCGGGACAGAACTCGTATGCCCACGGCAAACTTGCGGTTTTTCCAAGCAAGTGGATGAGAGTGTGGTTTAGGAGAATATTCATCAAACTGCGTCATGCCAGCGTGCTTTTAGCTGGCATCCAGAATGAACCTGAGAAAAGCCTGGGTGCCAGCTAAAAGCACGCTGGCATGACACAGTTCCATAAATACTCTCAGTTTAAGAGAAAATCCCGGATTACTGTGCTAATCCGGGCTTCCTACTGTAAAATTACCCACGTTTATATTTTATCACCGCCGGCGCAGAGCCAATCACCGCCTGATCTTGTGGTGCTGATTTTTTCGACGGAAATCGCCCAATCACCTTCGGTTTCGAAGCTTGCAGTTGAAGTGTTTTTTTATCCAACGATGGTGGTGTTTCCGTGCCGCTGCCTAGTTTTGGTTTTGAGTCGAATTGTTGGCTTAAGCGTGCGCTGCTAGATAATCGCTCGTCGTGTTCCGCGCCAAGCTTTTCTTCTTTTGATGATTCAGGTCCTGCCGAAAGTGAGGCATTGGCCTTTCTTTGCGATAGTGCACTAACGGTTTTATAAAGTTTATAACCTGCATAAGCAGCACCCATGACGCCCGCGACAATGCCAATCGGGGCAAGGGCGACTTTGCCAAATACCATGACTGCACCAATCGCAATGGTGCCCAACGTGCCGACAAGCGCACCCATAGCACTTGCTTTTGCTCTTTCGCGATATTCCACTTTCTTTTCAGGTTGGTCGGTCGCCATGGATTTACCGAAGTAATAGACCGCTGATAGCGTATTCCATACGGATTTCAAACCAAAGGTCGCGGTGAAAATGATAGGCGCAATACCCGCGAAAATAGCGGGAATCGCGAGTGCCCCGATAACTGCCCCGGTAATCGCAACCGCAGCGGCTGTTTCAACCAGCGCTCTTACGATTGGACCATCTTTCTTTTTTGCTAAATAAGCTTCACGCCAGGCAAGTGTTGCGCGAATAAGGCTCGCGGCAGCAGCGATGGGAAATAAGAAAAACTTCCCCATTTCTTCTAGAAAAGCTTGCAGGAAGGCTTTGGTAAATAAAGCAAAAACACTGGCAATGGTCCCCATGTCGAGCATAATGGCGCCAAGCTCCATCGCATGTGTTTGTTTGATTTTCTTTTCACGTCTTAACTCGCTAAGTTCTATGGCATCTATAGGCATGATGCTCTCCTCATCGTGTGGTTAGTTTGAATTGGCTAGATTATAACAAAATGAGTGGTTTTGTATCCTACCCAGAAAGTAAAATGATTGTTTACAAAAAGGAAATAAAAAAAAGGCGGTACGAAGTGTACCGCCACACATGCTCAACTCAGGTTTGGCAATCCATGCCAACAATACCATCCATGAACACACAAAACGAGGAGTGGTTGCACAAGTCCTTTTTTGCGAGAGTAGTCAATCCGTGACTACGAAAGTAAGTATATCGAATTCATTTTTAGGATGCCATTTGAAATCAAGCAGATAGTTGAGCGAGGATGACGTTTGCTAGTCGATAGGAAGCGCGAAAATTTTAATTTATTAATATAAATCAATAGGATGTATGAATTAAAGCGAGATGCTTTTAAGCGCTGACCCTAGTGACGAAGCGGGAATATCCCGCTTTTTTTGTAAGAGATAGCTTACAAGGCGAATGGGTAATTGTCCTTTCTAATCGCCATTTCTTGCAACTTATTTAGAACAGGCGATAATAGCAGCTTGCGATGCTTAGGAATGAAAAATGACGAAACAACATATCGAACAGCTCTTGCAACAGGCTGTTATCACCCTACAAGAAAGTGGGGAATTACCCGAAACAACACCCTTATTTCAGGTTGATGCTACAAAAGATAAAGCGCATGGCGATTTTGCCTCCAATATTGCACTGGTGCTCGCCAAAGCAGCGGGCAAAAAGCCCCGCGAGCTCGCAACACGTTTAACCGAGGTGTTGCCACCATCGTCGGCGATTCAAAAGATTGAACTGGCAGGGCCAGGATTTATTAATTTCTTTTTATCATCAACCGCGCTGACTGACATTATCAAAACCGTTTTAAATGAGAAAGCTCACTTCGGACGCAGTCCCATGGGCGACAATAAACGCGTTCTGGTGGAGTTTCTCTCTTCCAATCCGACGGGGCCATTACACGTGGGCCATGGCCGGCATGCTGCCTTTGGTGCGGTGATCTCGAATTTGCTTTCTGCCGTCGGTTTTAATGTATATCGCGAATATTATGTGAACGATGCAGGCCGGCAGATGGATATTTTGGCGACGAGTATTTGGTTGCGCTATCTTGGGCTTTGCGGTGAAACCTTTACTTTCCCATCGAATGGCTATCGTGGTGAATACATCATTGATATCGCGAAGGCAATTTATGATATGCATGGCACGCATTTTGTTGAAAAAGCAGCGCGTGTTTTTGAAGGCTTGCCCTATGATGAGCCAGAGGGTGGTGACAAAGAAGTCTATATTGATGCTGTCGTAAAACGCGCGAAAACATTACTTGGTGATAAGTATCCCGCTATTTTTACTCTCGGTCTCAATAACATTATGGCAGACATTCGTGAGGATTTAACCGAGTTTGGCGTGCACTATGATAATTGGTTTTCAGAACGCGAATTTGTCAAGGGTGATGTGGTTGATCGATTACTAAAAACCATGGAATCCGCTGGTCACGTGTATGAACACGATGGCGCACTTTGGTTCCGTTCAACCGAGTTTCAAGATGAAAAAGATAGAGTATTAGTACGCTCAAACGGGGACAAAACGTATTTCGCCAATGATGTTGCTTATCACTTGAGTAAATTTGAGCGTCGTTTTGATATCGCCATTGATATTTTTGGTGCGGACCACCACGGCTACGTGCCGCGGATGAAAGCCGCCATGCAAGCTTCACACATTGATCCTGAGCGTTTGGTTCACGTGCTCGTGCAGTTTGTGACGCTTTATCGAAACGGCAAACAGGTACAAATGTCGACACGAGGCGGTAGTTTCGTGACATTGCGTGAATTGCGCGAAGAAGTTGGCAATGATGCAGCACGCTATTTTTATGTGATGCGCAAAGCAGATCAACATATGGATTTTGATTTAGACTTAGCAAAATCCCAATCGAATGAAAATCCCGTTTACTATGTGCAATACGCGCATGCACGTATTTGCAGTGTGTTAAGACAATTAGCAGGACGCGAGCTGCAGTTTGATGAAGCGCTTGGTTTTGCGCATTTAGATCGATTAGTCGAACCACAAGAACGTGATTTACTGAATACAATGTCACGCTACCCTGATATGATTGTCAATGCCGCTTTGCAATACGAGCCGCATCAGTTGACCAACTATTTACGCGAGTTTGCGCATTATTTTCATAGTTATTATAACGCGCATCAAATCTTGGTGGATGATAACGAATTGAGGAATGCACGGTTAGCATTAATGATGGCCGTTAAGCAAATACTACTAAACGGATTTGAATTACTGGGTATTTCAGCCAAAGAAACCATGTAACGGCTTTAAATCGGACGTATGGTTACTAAGTAAGGTGTAAAGGATTACATGAAGAATAAAAAACGAAGGAAGCAGTCAATCAAACGACCCATTCGGTTACGCTGGGTGTTATTAGCTGTGATCACCGTTAGTTTTTGTGGATGGGGTGCGGTGAATTATCGGCAGCACGCATCCGATTTGATGCAATCAGCGAAAACGCATTATACGCCGCTTGCACAGTGGCTAGTTCTGCGCAAGCAAGCGTGGCAGCAACATATTAGTAAAGCCAAGCAATTAGTGGTCAGTCAGGAGGCGAGCGAGCAACCCATACGATTTGAGTTTTACGACACGTTGTCTGAAACACACGTTGCCTCGTCTGCCACTGTGAATAAAGAGCCAGATAAACTGGCATTATCAACCTTGTTTAATGAAAAAGACGTTGAGCATGCATTTAAAAATCATGTTGAACGAGTGAAGCAAAAAAATAAGTGAGAATGATCCTATGATTTCTAGTATGACAGCCTTTGCACGTGAAGCGGCCCAAGGTGATTTTGGTAATCTGAGTTGTGAAATGCGATCGATTAACCATCGTTACCTTGAAGTCAGTGTTTATTTGCCCGATGCCTTGCGCGCACTTGAGATGCCTATCCGTGAGCGCATTCGCCAATATCTTAATCGTGGCAAAGTGGAATGTAATTTTCGCTATCAAATGACAGTATCAGAGGATGCTTCATTAACGATTAATAAGCCACTGGCGAAAGTATTGTGTCTTGCAAGTGAAGAAATTGCCGCGATGCTAGGGTCGCCAGCGCCCATCCAACCGGCGACACTTTTACGTTTCCCCGGTATTTTTGAGAAAAAAGAAATGGATGTGAGTGTATTGCAAGCAGAAGTGCTGAGTTTAGTCGATGCTGCATTGAAAGAATTAGTGGCGGCAAGACAACGCGAAGGCGAAGAGTTGAAGCGTTTGTTTTTGCAACGCATGGAGTTCATTGATTTACAATTGGCGCAAGTGAGAAAGCGCTTACCGCAAGTGATGCAAGATCAAAAGGATCGCTTAATCAAACGATTTACGGAAGCAAGTATTGATCTTGATCCAGCACGCTTAGAACAAGAAATGGTTATCTTCGCGCAAAAAATTGATGTTGCTGAAGAAATTGATCGTGCAGAAACGCATTTAACAGAAATGCGACGAATTCTAAAAGAAGGCGGTGTGATTGGTCGTCGTCTTGATTTTCTGCTGCAAGAATTAAATCGTGAAGCAAATACG